>CAVKEA010000022.1:0-39266 GCA_963655305.1 bacterium | reverse complement strand
AAAGAAAGAAGGCCGCAACAAAATGGGCTAAAAAAGCTCATTTTGTTACAGCCCCCTTTTTTTAGTAAACGTGCTGTTTACATTAGCAATAGGGAGATGCTCCCTTGGGTTATGTGTTTCTTTTTCGGCGGCACGAAAAAGAATGAATAGATGAGGGTACAGGGACACATCCCTCATCCTAAGAATGTAACAGTTTCTTAACAATTTTCATAAGATGGGGTTTCTTAGATAATATTTCTTGCTTTTACATATCAGCCTAGGTAGAATAAAAGGAGAATGTCTAGTTATATATCGCAATCATAGGAGTTTGCTGTGAAGAAAAAATGGAAAGCAGGCTGTGCGGTTTCGGCGTTTATTCTGTCGGCGTGTGTGGCGTTTTGGATGGAAAAGCCGGTATTGACGCAGATGCTGAGTGATACAGTGACGACAACAATAAATAGTAAGCTCAATGGAACCCTGTCCTTTGCATCATTGGATGTTTCTCTGTCCGGGAAGGTGCAGATTGTACAGCCTGTGGTCAAGGATACGCGGGGACGTATTGTAGCAGAAGGTGAGGATGTACAGGTCTATGTCAATCCGGCCAAGATTATTCCTTCGCTGCAGCACGGTGAGATTTTGGAAGCATTAGATACGATTGACGTAAACCGGCCTGTACTTCATATTTGGCAGGAGGAAGACGGCAAGACATGGAATGTGGCGTCGTTGTTCAAATCTAGCAAATCGACGAGTGATACAGGGTTTCACAGTGCAGTGCATGTTCATGACGGCACGATTCGCGCGCTGCTGCCCGACGGTACGCCGCTGGTCGTAGAAAAAACAGAAGGAACGTTGTCGTTTGCCAATTATCCCGGTTCCATTGCTGTGACGGCAGACGGGATGCTGGACGGCAAACCGCTGAGTGTATCCGGGTCATATATGTCTTCGCGCCATTATGCCTTTACAGTACAGGCAGAGGCGGTCCAGGCGTCGTATGGACAAGCGTTTATGCCGTCTTCTGTTGATGCCACGTTGGAAGACGGTGTCATTACACACGTCAAAGCTCGTGTTGCTGACGGGCCGCACGGCTTTTCCTTGTCCGGCCAGGCCGATGTTCATTCCGGGGCCGTTCAAGCGTATGGCTGTGCGATCCAGCACGTAACGGGCCATGTCGATATGACAACCGATGACGTTCGTTTGAAAAATGTACAAGGTACAGTCAACGGGCAGGCCTTTCGCGTAGACGGTATAGTCAAAACGAATACGGGTTCGCCAGTGTTTGACTTGTCTGTCGATGTGCCGGATGCTTCGCTGGCAGCGTTTTCATCACAGCTGTCCCTGCCGGTCACGGGCTCGATAGGGTATAAAGGGAGCCTGTGGGGTTCTGTCGATCATCTCAGCGGCAAAGGCGTCGTTTCGGCGCGTCATCTTTCGTACAACGGCTTGACTGCAGAAGATGCGCTGGCTGACATCGTATATGACCATGACACGGTGCAGATAGATAATCTGACGGCACACGGCGCAGGCGGTACGCTGTCAGGCTCCGGCAGGTATGATATACAGCGCGGGGACTATAGTGCCTCTGTGACGGCAGAAGGAATAGATGTGTCTCAGATTTCGGCCGTGCCGGTGTCTGTATTGGGAACGGTGTCTGCTGCTGTATCAGTACAGGGAAATAGTAAGAGTAACGCATTGCAGGCGGCAGGCCATATAGCGGCCGATGACGTATCTTATCAGGGTATTGCGCTGCCGCATATCGAAACGGATGCGGCCTATGACGGGCAGACGATTTCTTTCTCTCAGCTGCAGGCACTGGTTGGCGGTGGTACTCTGACGGGCAGCGGCACGTATGACTGGCAGACGCAGACACCGGATATTACGTTTGCGGCGTCAGACATACCGCTGGACATCGCGGCACCGTATGTGTCTTTTCCTATGGAAGGGACGATCAGCGCTGCCGGTCATCTGTATGGGCCGGACTGGCAGTGGGATGCGTCGTTTTCGGCACAGAACGGAATGATACAAAACTTGGCGTTTGACAGTATCGACGGCACGGTGCAGGGAACGGGACAAAAAATCACCTTCCCGTCTGTTTGCTGGCGGTATAAAGACGGCACGCATACGCTGCGCGGCTGGGTAGATTTGGAAAACCGCACTGTCGATGCGTCGCTGGATACGAAGCATATGCGCGTAGAAAAACTGCTGCCTGCTGTCGGCAAGGGGGATTTGCCCATGACAGGCTGGGCGGACAATACGATTACCCTATACGGTTCGCTGGACAATCCGTCGGCACAGGGCCGATTCCGCCTGACAGACGGCTCGTATGCCGGGTATTTATATAAAAACATTAGTGCAGACTATCGGCTGGACGATGGAACCGTATATATTGCCAATGGCAAAATTGCGTCGTATAATGCGGCTCTTTCCGTTCATGGTTCTGTAGGGAAAACGCTGAATCTGGATATGGAAGGCACAGACTTGGATATTGCCCGCATGCTGCCGTGGAGCAAAGTGCCGCGCAGCGGCGTATTCAATGTCAAAGCGCATATTGGCGGCACGTTGGATAACCCGACGGCAGGCGGCTCGCTGCGTGCTAAGTATTTGGTCATCAATCACATGCCGCTGGCAGATATTCGCGGTGATTTCAACTATTCTGACGATATGGTGCGCCTTACGGATTTGCATTTTACTCAAAACGACGGGACGTATGATGCCAATTTATTGTATCGGCTGCGGGATAAATGGCTGCGCGGCAAAGCGAGTGTCGTCAACGGCGATGTTGCCGGGCTTTTGAAACTGGCTGACGTGCCGCTCAAACGGGCGGAAGGCCGCATTGACGGTACGATTGCCGTCGAAGGGACGGCAGATAATCCCAAGGCGTCGATTACGGGACAACTGACCCAGGCGTCGCTGGCAGATCTGCCGCTGGAACCGGCAGATATTGACATAAACTATGAAAACAACACGGTATTTGTCAATCAGCTGGCGTTGAAGTCCGGCGACAGTCTGCTGGCCGCGAAGGGCTCCTATGCGCTGCATGGGCCAGTCCGGATGGAAGTGGCTGCTAAAAATTTCCCGGCCAACGTCCTATTGGAAGCGGCAGGGCAGTCACAAGTGCAAGTACAGGCACCGCTGGACTTTATGGCAGAACTGAGCGGGCAGAGCGATGCGCTGGAAGCCAATATTTCAGCGCAGCTCCAAGGCGGCACGATAAACGGTGTCGATTTTACAAATGCCTTTGCGATGCTGAATGTCCGCGATGGAATGATTCGCATCAAACAGGCGTATGTGGCGAGAGACCCGTATAAAATCACGGCCTCCGGAGATATTCCCGTAAGTGCGCTGTACGGCAGCCGCAGCGGGGAATCCATGCATGTGACGCTGAAGCTGGATCATGCCGGCCTGGACGCCCTGACGTTTTTGACGCCGGCTGTGAAAGCGGCAGAAGGCGGCATTGAAGGGGAAATCAAGCTCAGCGGTACGCTGGCAGACCCGCAGATTCAGGGAAGCGTAGGCGTACAAGACGGAACGATTCAATTCCGGGATGTCACGTATCCGCTGCAGCATATCAAGGCGAATATTCAATTTCAAGACCATCACGTCACGGCGTCCGGCACAGCAGAGATGGATAAAAAAGGCGCAAAATCGCCGGGTTCGATATCGCTGCAGGGGCAGGCAGACTGGGACGGCTGGCAGCTGACTTCGTATGAAGGCAAGGTCACGGCATCGCATCTGGGCATTGACTGCCCGTATTACAAGGGTCCGCTGGATGCAGAAGTATATATTGCACCGCAGGACGATATGCCGACAGTGAGCGGCAATATCCATGTGCACGATGCCGTACTGGATATTCCTTTATCTTTTTCGGACAGTACGACAGCATGGCCTTTGGGATTGGACGTAACAGTTACATTAGGTGATAAAGTACGGTTGTATAATCCGTCATTATATGATTTAATGGTACATGGTACGGCAACGTTCCAGGGAACAGCTGCCCATCCGGAACCATCGGGCTATTTTGAAGCGACGAAAGGCGTCGTTCATTATTTGGATACGAATTTCCGTCTGGCATCTGCCAAGGCAAGCTTTACGCAGGAAGACACATTCCTGCCCCGCTTGGATGTCGAAGGCATGAGCCGGGTAGGCCAATATGATGTGTTCTTGACCTTGCGTGGTCCGGCGGATGCGATGGATATCATGCTTCGCTCCGACCCGCCGCTGACAAAAGCGCAGATTATATCGCTGATTACGCTGCGAAACGGCGGCAACAGACAGCAAAGCTCGTCGTTCAGCAGTGAAGATATGAATGCGCTGCTGGGGTCAGGGATTCGCATGACGTTAAACAGTTTGGGGATTACGCAGGAACTGGAAAAATCATTGTCGTTGGATATGCTGACAGTGACCAACGGCTCGCTGAATCTCAATGACAGAAATACGGATTTGAGCCGCAATTACTATAATATTGAAATGGGAAAATATTTGTTCAACGATTTCATGGTCACGGCGGCATTCGGCCTCAATCACAGCGATAACCGCTTTGGCGTGCAGTATCAGCTGGGCAATCGCTTTAACCTGAATGCCTGGAAGTCGGATGAAGACCAGTTTGCCGGCGCGTTTTACAAATATTCGTTCTAGGAGGAGCAATGGTTTTACAAGAATATCTGCAGGAATTGAATAAGATTACCTTGCTCACGCCAAAAGAAGAATGGGCGCTGTGGAAATCGTATAAAGACGAAGGGAATATGGAAAGCCGCAGCCGTTTGATTGAACAGTATCAGCCGCTGGTTTTTAAAGAAGCCATGCGTTGGCATATCCCGGAAGATATGCTGTTGGATGCGATTCAAGAAGGGACGGTAGGCCTTATTGAAGCGGCAGAACGGTTTGACTATACGAGGCATGTGGCTTTTTCCCTGTTTGCAGTACACCGCATTCGCGGCAGGATGGTAGATTATTTGAAAAAGGAAGGAACGTGTGCTGCTGTTTCGCTGGATGAGCCCGATGAAAACGGCGTGACTCTGCAGGAAACCCTGCCGGATGAGGGCATGGATGTAGCGGAACAGACAGGACGGCATCTGTTGTTTGAACATGTAGCCAAGATGCTGCAGCGGCTGCCGCAGAAAGAGCAGCTGGTCGTAGAAGGCGTCTATCTGCAGGATAAACAGCAAAAGCATATTGCCCATGATTTGGCGATGAGCCTTCCGTATGTGTACCGGCTGCAAAAACGGGGCATACGCCGCGTGCGGGGGATGCTGAGTCAATTTATTCATGACAGTAAAAATAAGTAAAATAGATGAATAAATACGAAAAATGACGTATAATAACGTATAAGCATGATAATATTGGTGTTTTTTCGCATAATCCTGGTACCAAAGATACCTTTTTTTACAGAATATATAAGATATGGTAAAAGGAGGCATACAGAGTGGGATTGGCAGATAAAAATAAGGCTGCTCATGTCCGTTCCGCCAAGAAATGGCTGGAAAAAGCAGAAAAGTCGTTTGACAATCAGGCGACAGTCCAAGGCGAACTGAATCTCATGCTGGCAGAAGCCGAAATGGAAAATCTGCGCAAAAAGCGGGGAAGACGGTCGCGGCTGCAGGCTGCTGCTGCCGCAATGCTTTGCCTGCTTTGTCTGGGAGGCGCATTTTGGTTCAAACAGCAGATGACTGCCGGACAGCCTATGCCGATAGAAAAAACGGCAGCAGAAACAGTCGTGCCGACGCTGCCTCAAAAAACGCCTTCTGTGCCTGCAGAAGACACGCCTGCCGACACGGCGCAGGCGATACCGGACACGATGCCGGACAGCACGGCACCCGGCAGCAGTGAAGCAAGTCCTGCTGCCGCACCTATCTTACAGGCTGAAACAGGCCGGGAACAGTCTTTGGAAGAGACAGCACCGCCGCCTGTTCATCATACAGCACCTGCAGCAAAACAAGTCCTGACAGAACGGCAGGTGCAGGAAGCCGTACAGGATGCGCGGCATAGTCTGCGCGGTACGGCAATTCAGAAATAAGCAAACGGAGGTTTTTTATGAATATGCGGAAGAAAAAGCTTCTCGTCCTGATGATAACCAGTGCGATGATGACTTGCCCGGTTTGGGCGAATGATGACGCGTCAGCTGCTGTGACTGCTGATGCAGGCGCAGCAACAGGCTATGAGCCAACTGCCAATGGGGAAACGGTAACGACAACGGCCAAATCTTCGCAGGTTGCTACCGATGACAAAACACCGGTCAATGCGACGGTTACAGCTGCTGCCGATACAGTGACCAAAGAAACCATGCAGGCTGCTAAATCCGGCCTTACAGGGTATGAAACAGATGCTGAACTGGCAGAAATCGCAGCTGGCAAAACACCGGCAGAAGTGCATCAAGAAGCGGCTGCTGCTGTCGATAAAACAGCGGCTGCCAATACCAATACAGAAGCACAGCGGCAAGTAACGGCAGCCGTTGTTCCCGAACGGACACTGCCGGGTACGCCGATTGATTTTCCTGCCGGCATGAGCAATTTTACGATTGATACGACGGTCCCCAACTATCCGATGGCCGTCATGCCTCAGGGACAAGAAGGAACACTTCCGTACGGCAATATCGTGACAGACAGCGAATTGGCTCCATATGTAGATAAGATTGCCACATCCGTCACTATCAGTCCTGTGCCGGAACAGGCTATTGAAACACAGCTTATGCCCCGTTTGGCAATGCGCGTAGGCGATGCCGTCAATGCCGACTACATCCGCCATGACTTGAATGTCATCGGTGCGACCGGCTTGTTTTCCACGGTAAAACCAGCGTTCACCAATGTACCGGAAGGGGTCAAGCTCAACTATGCCGTACAGATGAACCCAACGGTCAACGGCGTAGACATTACGGGCAATGAAAGTCTGTCTGCCGATGAATTGAAAAAACTGATTACGATTACGCCGGGGACGGTCCTCAATACGTCTGTCGTCAGCAAGGATATTGCCGACATCAACACGGCTTACGGCAACAAAGGCTATATGATGAGCCGTGTTTCAGAAGTCAGCATGGATGACAAAGGTATTTTACATATTGGCATTTCGGAAGCGCATATTGAAGATATTCAGCTTCGCGGCAACAACAAGACGAAAAACAAAGTTATCATGCGGGAACTGCGCTTTAAAAAGGGCGACATTTTCAATAAAGAAACGGCTAGCCGCAGCATTCAGCGTGTGTACAACACGGGATATTTTGAAGATGTCAATGTCCGTCTGCTTCAGGGCAAGAAGAATCGCAACGATGTTATTGTAGAACTCGACGTAGTAGAACAGAAGACAGGGACGGTTACGATTGGTGCCGGCTATTCGGATTCTGACGGTTTGGTAGGTATTTTGGGCCTCAGCGAAACGAACCTTCGCGGTACAGGCGATAAAGTTGCTATCAACTGGGAATTTGGCGGTCATACGCGTTCTACAAGAAACTATATTTTCTCGTATACACATCCGTATCTCAATGATGCCGGCGATTCCATCGGCTTCAGCCTCTTTGACCGGGAATCCCAGTACGATGATTATAATGAACATGGTAATTCCGTCGCTGAATATTACAAGCGGACAAAAGGCTTCAACGTCACGTACGGCCGTGCCCGCAGCGAATATGTAACGGATTACATGACGTTAGGAACCAAAGATTCTCAATATACCTATTACAGCAGCGGCTTGAATTATCCATTGTTGGATCAGCCGGGAAGCGTTTATGAAGGGTATATGAAAAATAACTTTGGCCGGACCAACAGCTTGACGTGGGAACACGTATTTGATAACCGCGACAACGTATACGACCCGACCAAAGGGAAACGGCTTTCCTTCTCCGGCACGTGGGCAGGCCACGGCATCGGCGGTGACTTTGATTACTACAAATTTACCGTAGAAAATCGTCTGTACTATAAAGTCGGCAGAGCCCATGTTATTGCCGTTCGTTTGGTCGGCGGCATAGCTACCGGCGATATGCCGTTCAGTGATATGTTCACGTTGGGCGGTGCGGACAATCTTCGCGGTTATGAAGATGATGAATTCCGCGGCAACAGAATGTATCAGGGCACGATTGAATACCGCTATCCGATTGCCAAGAAGATTCAAGGCGTCGTCTTCGGTGATATGGGGAACGCCTGGGGCGGTACGGAACATATTCCTTGGTACAACAGTGACAACAAAGTCCATTATTCCGGCGGTATCGGCTTCCGTATTACGACGCCGATTGGCCCGGTTCGTCTGGACTATGCCAGAGGGTCTGAAGGCGGCAAGTTCCACTTCAGCTTTGGCGGTAAATTCTAGTAGACAACGACTGGTGGGATAGACAGTGATTCGTACTATGTTATTCACGGCGCTGTTTATCTGCACCGGCCTGGGCAGTATCTGGGCAGCCCCGATTACGCATGTCCAAGTATATGTCTCGTCGGTGCAGGAAGCTGTGCCGCCGCTCGTACAAAAACGTATTGCTGCCAGCATTCAGACCGTAGGCAATCATGTCTTGCTGAATCAGGACAGCCGTGCAGTAGATGAAAACAAGGAATCCTATAAACGAGTCATGTATGATATTGTCAATAGGGTATTAATCGGGTATACTGTTGATGATATTCAGATTGGCGGCAGCAGCGATGCTGTCGTAGATGTCACAATACGTCCATGGGGGCAGACGATTCAGTCTGTCCAGGTGGATGTAGATTATGGTGCCCTGCCTGCGCTGGGCAAAACCTTGGCCAATGCCGATGCGGCAAATATTTCAGCCTATGCAGAAAATTTGCTTGTCGGCCTGCCGCTGGATGCGTTGGAATGGGCCAACGGAGCAGTGAAACAGGTCTTGGAGCAAGAATTAGAAACAAGACTGCCGGAATTTTACCCGCATATCGTCATTGAACCGGGAAAAAGGGCTGTCGTTCATGTCTATTTTTTGCCGAAGCTGCCTGTTGTGCGCAACGTCCGTGTTGCTGTCCATGCCGATAACTTGCCTAAGGTTATTTTTTTGAGTACGCGTAAAAATCTGGAACAATACTACGCCGGCCTGGAAGGACTGCCGGTTGCTTTTGTACGCCGTCACCAGGCAGACATTCAGCAGCGGCTAAGTCAGAGTCTGGCAGAGCAGTGGGTCATCAAAGAGTACAAGCTGCATGTCACACCGCAGATAGAAATCGGCGAAAATACCCAAGTTACACTGTATTCACAGACCGATTTTTATGATATACAGGCGGGAATGTATTTTGATGTAGGGCGCAAGTCCGAAGGCCGCAGCCACGATGATGATACGGTGCTGCGGGCGTTAATCGGCCGGAAAATCGGCCCGCATCATGAAATCTACAGCGGCATCGAATGTATGCCCGGTTCTGTATCATGGAACTTCATGCCGGGATATTTTTATCGCTTTGGCAGGGATACACGCATCGGCCTGCACCATGAAACCAAAAATGACAGCAATCATTGGTGGATACGCCAGCCGCTGGGTGCAGATTGGCAGCTGCGTATTGACCGGGATATGACGCATCATGAAAACGAAGTGGGCCTGATGTACCGTCTTCATGATTATATTGGATTGGAATATATTATATCTGACCATGACCATTGGCTCAGGATTGTCGGATATTTGTAAAAAAGGAGTAATGCCATTATGATGTCAGAAATGGGTAAAAAAAGAAATGTTAAGATTTTCTCCGGAGTCATCGCTCTGGTATTTGTATTGAGTATTGCCGGTTTGGCCGTCATGCAGATGGGAAATCCTGTCAATGCAGCACCGTCCAGCAATATCGGTGTAGTCGATACGAGCAAGCTGATTACGCCGGACAACAAAGATGCACAAGAAGCACAGAAACAGCTGCAGCAGATTGCTGAAGACAGCCAGAAACAGTTTGAAGAACAGTCTGCCAACATGACAGATGAACAGAAACAGGAATTGTACCAGAAGATGCGTGATGAAGCTTCCAAAAAACAGGAAGACATTTATAAAGGTATCAAAGACAAAGTCGATACAGCAATTTCCAACGTAGCCAATACGAAGGGCCTTGTTCTGGTAGTCGATAAACGTGCAGTTCTCTACGGCGGCACGGATATTACGGACCAGGTTGCCAAACAGCTGAGCGACGCGCAATCTAACTAAGGAACAGGTACCGTATGAAACGGATATATGCGGCCGTTCTTGGCATTATCATTGTCGTGGCAGGCATCGGACTGGCCTGGCACTGTTTGCATAAACCGGCGGCAGACGCTGTAAAGGAAGCGGCCCCGGTCTATGCGTATGCAGATGTCGAGCACATCATGATGAGCCATCCCCGATACAGTGAGTATCATCGGTTGGAACTGGAGTATAATGCCATGGTAGCCCAATATCAGTTTGAACAGTGGAACTATTCCCATAAAGCGGCAGCCGAAGGAATGTCGTCAGAAAAGTTTGCATCAGTCGATGCGGCAGGCACAGAAGCACTCAACCAAGAGCTGCAGGCCAAAATCGCGTTGAAGGAAAACGAGCTGAATCATAAACTGAAGCAGGAATATGAACAGCTGCTGCAGGAAAAGAAAGAAACGCATCCTGTAGTTTCTCATGAAAATACACTTAAAATTGTTAATTTGCAGTTGAAGTTACAGAATTTGGCTCTTTCAGCTGACGAAAAAGCAGCAGCGACGGCAGAGCTGAAGCGGCTGATGCGGGAAGACGGCACAGCAGCGCAGGATACCAAAGCCGTGACGGCAGAAATTGATGCGGCTATGGCACCACACCGGCAGCAGGCCAGGGAAGAACTGGAACAATACGGCAAGACCGTCAAGGCAGATTTGGAACAACGGCGTGCTGACAGCCATAACGCGTTTCAGGTACAGCTCAAAGATTTGCAGGACCGTCCCGATCCGGCAGTATGGAACAGTCAGTGGAAAGATAAGCTGGAAAGCAAAGAAAAAGAAATGAATGCTGTCAAAGAAGAAATGATGGCAGATATCCGTAATAAAGCCAGTGAAGTGGCACAAGAACAGGGAATTGACATGATTTTCGGTGAATATGAAGCGGTCAGTACGGCGCTTGATGTCACCGATGACATTATTGCCAAACTGGCATAAGTAGGAGGCATTGCAACATGAAAAAAATATGGAAAGGGCTGGCAGCTGCTTTGATGACAGCTGCATGCGCAGGCATGCTGGCCGGCTGCGGCAGTGAAGATAAAGTCGGCGTGGTGGATATGAGCCGCGTACAAAAAGAAGCGCCCCTCGTCCAGCAGTATAAAGAAAAAACAGAAGCGAAACAAAAAGAAGTCGCGAAAGAACTGCAGGATGCCAAAGGCACCATGTCTGATGAAGATTTCGCCAAAAAACAGCAGCAGGCCGATCAGGAATTGAACATTTTTGGTGCCAGCATGCAGCGGCAGTTTATGACGGACGTACAAAATAAGGCCGGAGAAATTGCCAAAGACAAAAAAATCGGTATCATTATGATGAAAGATGCAGCTCCAAACGGCGGCATTGATGTTACTGACGATATTATAGCTAAATTGCAGTAAAGGGGTTGTCTATAGTGAAAAAAACAGTACAGGAATTAGCAGCATTTCTTGGCGGCACGGTCATCGGAAATGGGGATGCTGTCATTGAAGACGTCAAAGGATTGGCAGAAGCGGGCCGGCAGGATATTACATTTGCCGTAGACCCGTATACAGAATATTTGCCCCAAGTCCATGCCGGTGCCGTTATTGTAGAAAAAGAAGTGCCTGCCGGAGACAACACGCTCGTTGTTGTAGAAAACCCTCGACTGGCTTTTTCACAGCTCCTCGTGCTTTTTCATCCGCGTCAATCTGTTGCCAGCGGCATTCATCCGACGGCCATTATAGATGACAGCGCTGTGATTGGCAAAGACACAGCCGTCATGGCGTATGCCGTGATTGGCAAAAACGTAAAAATCGGCGACCACTGCACGATTTACCCGTCTGTTTTTATTGGTGACAATGTAACGATTGGCAGCGATACGACGATTTATCCCGGTGCGGTCATTCATGAAAACTGCGTACTGGGACAGCGTGATGTCATTCGCGCCCATGCCGTCATCGGCGGCGAAGGCTTTGGCTTTGCGACGGAAAACGGCAAACACACGCGGATTCCGCAGATTGGCAATGTAGCAATCGGCGACGATGTAGAAATCGGCGCCTGCACCTGCATTGACAATGCGACACTGGGCTCTACGAAAGTGGCCAGAGGCACGAAGGTAGACAACCTTGTCCATTTGGGACATAACGTAGAAATTGGTGAAGACTGTTTTATTATTGCGCAGACCGGAATTGCCGGCAGCACCAAAGCAGGAAATCATGTTATTTTTGCCGGCCAGACCGGCTGCACGGGCCATATTACCATTGGTGACAACGCTGTGTTTGCCGGTAAAACCGGGATTACGGGCAATATTAAAGGCGGCCAGATTTATGCAGGGTTCCCGGCACGCCCGCATATGGAATGGAGCCGTACGCAGGTCTATTTGAAACATTTGCCGGAAATGGCGAAAACCATCAAAGCATTGGAAAAGAAGATTGCCGAATTAGAAAAGAAGGCAGAAAACTAAGAGGCTGTCTATGTATACATTCATGAAAATTTTGAGCTTTCTGATTTGTCATATGCCCAAAAGTATGTGTCATGGATTGGGAAGTTTTTTAGGAATTTTCTTTTGGACATTTGTTCCGAAAAAACGAAAAAAATTGGCGCAGGAACAGATTCTTGCCTGCGGTATTACAGATGACGCAGCAAAGGCGATGGCGATTGCCAAGAAAAGCACGACGCGCTTTGGCCCGATGATTGTGGAAGTATTGTCCTATCCGCGGTATACCAAAGAAATACTGGACAGCAAGATTACGTTTCACGGCCGTGCGTATTTGGATGAACTGAAAGCCAGCGGCGAAGGGGCTGTTTTTATGGCATCGCATGCCGGCAACTGGGAACTGCTCGGCGCCGTGCTGGCGATGAACGGCTATCCGCTTATTTCCGTTGCCCAGGAACAAAACAGTAAGAGCGCCGATACATTCATCAACGAATACCGTATGATGATGAAGCAGCATGTTACGTATAAAACGGGGATTCGGGATATGATTCGCTTTTTGGCTGACGGTCATTATATTGGCTTGCTGATGGACCAAGATCCGGGATTTGCCGGCATTATGGTTAAACTGTTTGGCAGAGATACACTGACAGCTGACGGCCCGGCCAAATTGGCAGGTATCCGAAACTACCCCATTTTGTCTATTTTCATTCATGAAGACCGGCCGTATCATCATGTAGTGGAAGTCTTGCCGCCTATCCGGCCGTATCCGGCAGGGGCAAAGCTTTCTAAAGAGGAAAAGACCAAAGCCATGTATGACGTGACGCAGCAGCTCAACGACCGATTGGAAGCGCACATCCGCCAACATCCGGAAGATTGGTTTTGGCTGCACAATCGATGGAAATGGACCAAGCGGTATAAAGCAAAGCATCACTTGCCGTGATGCACCGCAGCGTGCTGTACTGCTGACAGCATGCAAAGGCCATTTTGGCTTTGCAGTTTGACGTTGGCAGCAGCGAGGTGAAACGACGGAAACCGCATAACTGAAAACAAATACCTAGAAGGGGGTTGTCGTGCGACAGCCCCTTTATGATATAATAAAGAAACCAATACATATGTGAACATTCTTCATGTGGGGATGCTTGATAGGAGAGATGACTTGTGAAAGAAGAACAATCAGGGCAGTGCCGGCATACGGCAAATGAACTGCCTCGTCATCATACGGTATTGCTGCAGCAATACACGCAGCCCTTGGCCGATATTTTTAAAGTGCTTGGCGATCCGACACGGCTGCGTATTCTTCATACGCTGATGGAAGGGGAACGGTGTGTGCGGGATATTGCCGAACAGATTCAAATGGGACAGTCTGCTGTTTCCCACCAACTGCGGATTTTGCGGGATGCCCGTTTAGTGCAGTTTCGCCGTGACGGCAAAGTCGTATACTATTCCCTTGCTGATAATCATGTATTTACGCTGCTTGCTGTAGGTTTGGAACATGTAGCTGAATAAGTATGATATGATTTGAAGGAGGAAACAGGGTGTATATTTGTTTGATGCGGCATGGAAACGCAGAGCCGTTTGCTTTAGGAACGGCAGATAGAAGCCGTGAATTGACCGCCGTAGGAAAGGAACAGGCTCAGGCCATGATTCAGACGGCACAGCAGTGGTGGCCTGCCGGTAAGACGGTGTTATGGTCCAGCCCGTATGTGCGGGCTTGTCAGACAGCTGTATATTTTAACGGCGTGATTCCTTATGTATCATTTCATACGCATGAAGCGATAGCCGAGGGCACGTTGGAACGAGTGTATACGGATATTATTTGCCAAAGTGATGCCGATGTGCTGTGCATGGTAGGGCATTCTCCCTATTTGGGCCAATGGGTCCGCCAGTGGACCGGCATGACGCTTGATTTTAAACCGGGAAGCATGGCACTGCTCGAATATGATGTATATGGAGGCGCAGCAGGCGCGGCGTCTTTATTGTTGTATATGCAGCCGAAAGGGGCTGCGTTGTTAAAACCACGGGAAAAACAGGAGATGAATTGCTGATGATGAAACATGTCTTATCGATTGCCGGTACTGACCCGTCCGGCGGCGCTGGTGCAGCAGCGGACTGCAAAACATTTTGCGCACATGGCTGTTTTGCCATGAATGTTATTACGGCTGTCGTTTCGCAAAACACGCAGGGCGTGCGGGGCTATATGGATGTTACGCCGGAACTGATAGCTTCGCAGATTGATGCCGTGTTTGAAGATATTTCTGTCGATGCAGTCAAAATCGGCATGGTCAGCAACCCGGATACGATACGCATCATAGCAAAAAAAATGAAACAGTATCAGCCGGCTGTTGTAGTTATCGATCCGGTCATGGTAGCGACCAGCGGTCATCGATTGTTGCAGCCGGAAGCAGAACAAACGCTGAAAGATGTGTTGATTCCGCTGGCCGATGTGCTGACGCCGAATATTCCAGAAGCTGAAGTGCTGACGGGCCAATCCATTCAGACCTGCGAAGATATGGAACAAGCTGCCAAGACGATTGCCGCAATGGGAGCCCGTGCGGTATTGGTAAAAGGCGGCCACCGCAGCAGCGATGCGACAGATGTCCTGTACGATGGGCAGCGTTTTCATCATTTTACAGGGAAGCGGGTGCAGAGTACCAGTACGCACGGCACGGGATGCACGTTGTCCAGTGCGATTGCTGCCAATCTTGCCAACGGCAAGGCGTTGACAGAAGCAGTAAAAGCGGCTAAAGAATATGTCTTTCAAGGAATTTGCCATGCCGAACCGATTGGCAGGGGACATGGGCCGCTCAATCATTTTTATGCTTGGAACAACAGCATATCGTAAAATTAAAGAACTGTTTTCAGTTTGTTTATGATTTAGTTATGGTTGTTTGCTATACTTTTAGAAAAATACAATAGGGGTTTCGGACAGGAAAGGAGCGAATATCATGAAATTTTCATTGAAACGGACTGTCTTGGCAACAGCAGCTTGTGTCATGATGGGAACTGCAGCGTGGGCAGCTACACCGGCAGATACGTACAAAGAAGCGGTCAACAACATGATGAATCATCCGCAGGGTGAATATACGATGCAGGTACAGGCAAAAATGCCTTTTGTTGGCGAAGGAAACTGTACGGCTAAGTTTGACGTGCAGGCAGAACCATTTGTCAGCAAGGCAGAATTTTCAGCATCTGCTTTGGGACAGTCTTCTCCAACTGTACAGGGATATATCGAACAGGATGGGAAAAAACTGATATATTATTATGACGGCCAGTATGCAAAACTGGACGGCGAAAAAACAAATAAAAACAGCTGGGTAAAGAATACGATTGATTTAAAGAGTGCCGTACCGGTTGCCAAACAAATTGCCGGCGTACATAATGTATTGGCCGGTGTCAAAGACGTAACGGCTCAGGGCGATGTCTATACGGTCACGTATGATATGTCCAAGATTTATACGGCTGGAGACGAAAAAGAATGGGTGAAACAGGGAGCCAAAGCCAATGACGTAAAAATTTTGAAAGATATATTGCTGGCACTGCAGCAGACCGGCGATGTCAAAGCGGCTGTGACGATAGATCCCTCTACGAAGCGGATTACTAAAGTTGAAATACCGCTGACGGACCATATCCGCAGTATCACAGCGGCTGTGATGAAAGACAATGCCTCTTTGAAAGACAAGGAAGATGTGTTGAAATTTATCAATATGAGTGAAGTTTCCCTGTCGATTGAGTGCACGGCATTGCCGAAAGGAATGAATTTGGCCATTCCGCAAGACGTAAAGAAAAACGCAAAAGAATATAAATAGGCAGCTATCCATGAGGCAATATCATACCAACGCAATATTTGGGATGATATTGCCGTTTTTTCATCATTGTGTATGAATAAAAGTCATTAAAAAACAGGATTTTTGTAAAATACATACATTTTACACGAAAATTTTGCTCAATTCAGAGAAATTTGCCTGCATATTATTGACATAGAAAGAGAAATAACGGAAAATATGAGAGAAGGATAAATCCAGGATTGTTCGTTATATCTGAAGACAGACGTCCATCCATAGAAAAGAGCGGCTGGTAATGGAGTGTTTGTCTGTAAAGGAGAGTCTCTTTGGAGACTGTTTGGTGCAGTGAGAACGGATAAAATTTATTATGGGAGGTAACTATTTTGGCTAAAAAGGAAAAACTCATGGTCATTCCTTTGGGCGGGCTGGGTGAAATCGGTAAAAATATGACAGTCATCCAATACGGAAATGATATTATTGTCATTGATGCCGGCTTAGCTTTTCCTGATGATGACATGTTCGGTATTGACTTAGTAATTCCTGACATGAGTTATTTGATTGAAAACAGGGATAAAGTTCGGGCCGTCGTCATCACTCATGGACACGAAGACCACATTGGCAGCTTGGCATATTTGCTGAATGAAGTCAATGTACCTGTCTACGCTACGAAGCTGGTATGCGGCCTTATTGAAGGCAAGTTAAAGGAAAATCATATTACAAATTACGAATTGAATGAAGTGCATCACGGCGATGAAGTGCAGATTGGTTGCATGAAAGTAGGATTTATCCATACGAACCATTCTATTCCTGATGCGAGTGCATTGTATTTCAAAACACCGGTAGGAACGATTGTGCATACTGGGGACTTCAAAATGGACTTGACGCCTGTAGACGGGCTGCTCATGGATATCCATAAATTTGCAGATTTGGGGCGCCGCGGCGTACTGCTGCTCATGTCGGACAGTACGAATGCGGAACGGCCGGGATATACAGAATCGGAAATGACCGTAGGCCATGCATTCCGCAAGGCATTTCGGGCTGCTAAGGGCCGCATTATTTTGGCGACATTTGCTTCCAATATTTCCCGTATTCAGCAGGCTATTAATACAGCCGTACAGTTTAAACGCAAAGTTACGGTATTGGGGCGCAGCATGGTCAACAACGTGCAGATTGCCATGGAACTGGGCTACTTGGATGTGCCGGAAGGCGTCTTGATTGAACCGGATGAGCTGAACCGCTATCCGGAAGATCAGGTATTAATTCTGACGACAGGCAGCCAGGGGGAACCGATGGCAGGGCTTTCACGCATGGCATCAAATAACCACCGCAGCGTCAGCATTATTCCTGGGGATACTGTTATTATTTCAGCTACGCCGATTCCGGGCAATGAAACCGGTGTAGGCCGTACGATTGATAATCTGATGAAACTGGGAGCTACGGTTATTGCTGGTCGGGATAAGAAAATTCACGTATCAGGCCATGCGAGCCAGGAAGAATTAAAATTGATGCTGGATTTGATTCGCCCGAAATACTTTATTCCGGTACACGGCGAATACCGCATGCTCAAACAGCATGGTGATTTAGCTGTCATGATGGGCGTAAACAAAGACCATGTTCTCATTGGCGACAACGGCCAGATTTTTGAATTTTCCAATCGGTCCGGCCACAAGACAGGCCATGTCAATGCCGGCCGTGTCTTCGTCGATGGCTTAGGTGTCGGCGATGTAGGAAACATCGTTATTCGCGACCGCCAGCAGTTGGCTATGGAAGGGGTCGTTATTGTCGTCATGACGCTGGCCAAAGGCACAAGCCATGCATTGGCCGGTCCGGATATTGTATCCCGCGGTTTTGTATATGTTCGTGATTCGGAAGAATTAATCAGCGAAGCTCATGACCGCGTAGCAGCCGTACTGGAACGCTGCGAAGCAGGAAATATTCGGGAATGGGCCGTTATTAAATCGCAGGTACGGGATACATTGAGCCGCTACTTGTATGAAAAAACCCGTCGGCGTCCGATGATTCTGCCGATTATTATGGAAGTATAGAATGATATAGCATGTATTGACAGCGGAGGTATTTTGCCTCCGCTGTTTACGGTCATAGGGCATGCAGCAGTAAGCGTATCTGCAGCGCACGGCTGTGCGGCGTGCAGAAGCGTTGGCAAGACTGTTTTTGCTGCGTCCTCTGAGAAAAGGAAGGGAGAGGATTTCATGGAACAGAAGCGTGTGACACCGATTACAACAGCAGGGTGTTTTGCTGCTATTATGTTGATTTTAGCGCTTCTTAGTACCTATCTGCCGTTTTTTTCATTCATAGGCTATTTTATTATGCCGATTCCCATGACGATTTTATTTGTAAAATATGGGCTGCGGCAGGCCGTGATGCTGGGCGTCACTGCCGGCATTTTGATGGGAATTTTTATTGACCCGCTGACAGCTATCGTACAGATTGCTACCTTTGGCGCCGTCGGCATTGCTATGGGGGCCGGGTTTCGGGAAAAATGGCCGCCTGCCAAGCTCCTCATGGGGGTGACGGCCGCTCTCATCGGTACGGCTATTGGCCTGATGGCGCTGATGTATGCCGTCATGGATGTCAACATCGTATCCATGCTGCAGGATGTGTTTGATACATTTATGCAGGAAGCGCTGCAGCAGTATCAAGCCAGCGGCATGTCGGAAATCCAACTGGCTGAAACGAAGGCGCAGCTGGAAGAAATACGGCGCCAGCTGCCCGTGATGCTGCCCATGTTTCTTTGTTTGTCGATGGCCATTATTGCCTATATAAATGTGAAGGTTTCCCAATTTTTCCTGCAGCGTCTGGGATTTGATGTCAGACCTTTTTTGCCAATTCGTTATTGGGAAATGCCTCGCGGTGTGATATACTTATACATATTGGCATTGGTTATGAAATATTGGGGGACGACCCGTTCTATCGATTGGCTGAACAGCATCGGTCTCAACCTCAATCAAATGGCATTCTTTTTCATTTGCATTCAAGGCCTTGCCTTTTTATTTTATTTCCTCGACCGCCGCTTTCATATTAGCACAGGTCTGCAGGCAGTCATCATCGTTTTGTTTTTTGTGATGCCGGTCTTTTCCTATGCCGCTTTTATTATGGGGCTGATAGACCTGCTGGCCAATATTCGTAAAAAACAAAACATGACGTAACACGCAGGGGGCGGAAAAATGTTTAAAAAATTGCTGTCAAGACGGAATGAAGAACCTGTTTTTCTGATTATGGTCTTGCTGCTCGCTGTCATCGCCATATATAACTGGATTATCGCACTGCTGGCGCTGATTCTGATTATAGGCGCCTATGTACTGACGCGTAAGAATACGAGAGAACGGAATCGGGAAATCAGTCAGTTTTTTGATGCGATTTCCCAAAGCGTAGACCAGGCATCTACGTATGCAGTGCAGAATCTTCCGATTGGCATTGCCATTGTGGATATGCAGTCCAGTCTTTGCTGGGCCAACAGCGTGTTTCGCGACTGGGTCGGCGATATCGACAATGACCAAAAGCTGGACCATATTATGCCCAACCTTAATATCGATAAGTTTTGGGGAAAGTTTGGCTATTTCTTTGAACATATTGGCGAACGGTATTACCGCGTCGTGTACAAGTATTTACAGACCGAAGGGTCTGACGATGACAACTATTTGATTCTTTATTTTGAAGATATTACGGAAACAGAAATCCAAAAAATGAATTGTATTGCTTCGGTGCCTGTTTTTTGTGATATTGAAATCGACAACATGGAAGAAGTCGCCAAAGGCATGTCTGCAGTACAGCAGGCGACGCTGTGGACGAATGTCAATAACTGCCTGCTGGATGAATTGACGGCAGTAGACGGTTTTGTCCGTTCGTACGGCAATGAAAAATATTTTGCCTGCCTGAGCCGCAAAGCCCTGGATACGCTTAAAGAAGACAACTTTTCTTTTTTGGAAAAAATCCGTATGATTCATACGGTAAACCGTATTCCTGTGACGCTGAGCATCGGCGTAGCAGCGTTTCCGGAAGAAGTCATGACGGCAGGCTTGGCCAATTTTAATGAACTGGCTGACAAGGCCCGGGCCGGTCTGGATTTGGCATTAGGACGCGGCGGCGACCAAGTCGTCGTCTACGAAGAAGACGGTTCGCCCCATTTTTATGGCGGCAAGACCCGTTCTGTTGAGAAAAATACGCGTGTCCGTGCCAGAGTCGTGGCCCAGGCGATTCGGGAACTCATTGATACCAGCGAATGCGTTCTCATCATGGGACATGAACGGGAAGACTATGACAGTATTGGCTCGGCTGTCGGCGTAGCGCATATGGCCCGCTTGGTCGGCAAGCCTGTCCATATTGTAGTCAGCAAGCAGACCGATGCGATTTGCCGCTTGGAAAAACAGATACTCGACGTGCCTGCCTTTAAAGATTTGCTTATTTCAGCAGAAATGGCACAGGATTTATGCAACAGTCAGACCCTGCTGTTTATCGTCGATACGCACCGGCCGGATATGACCGTTTCTCCGGAATTGATTGACAAGACAGATCGGCGCGTCGTCATTGACCATCATCGCCGCAGCAGTGATTTTATCAAAAAACCGCTGCTTACGTATACAGAACCGTCCAGTTCTTCTACCAGTGAATTGGTCACAGAGCTGCTGCAGTACTACCAGGAAGATATTGAACTGGAAAAAATTGAAGCGACAGCCTTGTATGCAGGCATCATTGTCGATACGAAAAATTTTGCCGTGCAGACCGGCGTGCGCACTTTTGATGCAGCGGCGTACTTGCGGCGAAGCGGTGCAGATCCGGAAATCGTGCGGGAACTGTTCAGTTTTGATTTTGAAACTGTGCGGGACAGGGCGCGCATCTTATCTGAGGCCAACATTGATGACGGCGTTGCAATGGCAGTCTGCCCGCCGGGTACACAAAATGTGACCATCGTAGCGGCTCAGATTGCCGATACGCTGATTAATATAGACAATGTGTCAGCCAGCTTTACCTTTTATGAATTAAACAGCGATTGCATCGGCATCAGCGCGCGTTCCAAAGGCGAGATTAATGTACAGCTGGTCATGGAAGCGCTGGGCGGCGGCGGCCATCGTACCGTAGCCGGAGCGCAGGTAAAAGGGCGTTCCTTAGCAGAAACACAAGGAGATGTCATGGCTGCGCTGCATGAAGTATTAAATAAAAATAAGGAGAATGAGAAAGAATGAAAGTTATATTACTGCAAGATGTCAAAAAATTGGGTAAAAAAGGAGAAATCATTGACGTATCTGAAGGATACGGCCGCAACTTTTTGCTGCCCCGCAAATTAGCGGCGCCCGGCACGGCAGAAAACATCAATAATGCCAAACAAAAACAGGCCGCAGCTAAGCATAAAGCACAAGTTGCTTCTGATGAAGCCCTTATTTTGGCAAGCCAGCTGAAAAAAGTAGAATTGACGATTCCCGTAAAAGTAGGCGAAGGCGGCAAAGTATTTGGTGCCATTACCGGCAAAAATATCAGCGAAGCGGCGAAAAAGCAGTATGATATTGATTTGGACAAGAAAAAAGTAGAAATCAAAGAACCGATTAAATCATTAGGCACATATGATGTCGTTATTCGTGTGCATCCTTCCATTACAAGCGTTATTACGGTTCACGTTGTAGAAGGATAAACAGGGACCGGATGCCGATATCTATGTTGGCAATAAGGGGACATAATGAAAGAATTACTGGATAAATTATTACAGCGCCATAAGTATCTGGAACCGACGGCGGAGGAAGAACTTCGCCGTCAGGTCAATGTGCTTTACGGCGCTTTTACTAGTCTGATAGGCTCTGAAAAAATGGTACTGCGGGCCAGCAAATACGCTGCGCTGTCGTATGTCCATTCAGAAGATCCCAGACGGCGTTTGGTCGGACTGCAGCGCCTCGTGTATGAAGATGCTTCGTATGACAAGCTGCCGCAGGACGATGAAGTCATTGACGTACTCAATGAATTAGAAAATATTTTGGCAGAAATGCTGGCACGACAAGCTGTGGAAGACCGGCTGGAAAAGAAAATTTCCCAGCGAATGGAAGAAAAACAGCAGGAATATGTCCAAGAAATCAAAATGCAGCTGATTCGCGAAGAACTGCACGACGTAGAAACGCCGCAGTCCAAACGAAAGCTGGAAGAACTGAAGCGGCTCGATGCGATTCATCTCAACGAATCGATTATGCAGCGTGTCCGCCCTAAAAAGCTGCAGGCGGTCATCGGGCAGGAACGTGCCGTCGAAGCCATGCAGAGTAAATTAGCCTCTGCATATCCGCAGCATTTACTGCTGTACGGACCGCCGGGAGTGGGAAAAACGACAGCAGCGCGCATTATTTTAAAGGAGGCACAGCGGCTGCCGTTTACCCCGTTTGGCCCAGATGCGCCGTTTATTGAAACAGACGGCACGACCCTGCGCTGGGATGCCAGAGATATGACCAATCCGCTTATTGGTTCGGTCCATGACCCGATTTATCAGGGGGCACGGCATGACTTGGCAGATACAGGTATCCCGGAACCCAAGCCCGGACTGGTTACAGAAGCGCACGGCGGCATTCTTTTTATTGATGAAATCGGTGAAATGGATCCGATGCTGCTTAATAAACTGCTGAAAGTATTGGAAGACAAGCGGGTAAAATTTGAATCGGCGTATTACGATGAAGATGACCCGAATGTACCGCAGTATATCAAAAAACTATTTGCTGAAGGGGCGCCTGCCGATTTTGTCCTTATTGGCGCAACGACGCGAGACCCGTCGGAAATCAACCCGGCGATTCGTTCCCGCTGCGCAGAAATATTTTTTGAACCGCTCGTACCGCAGGATATACAAAAGATTGTTGAAAATGCGGCCAAAGAACTGCAGGCAGACCTGGAAGACGGTGCGGCACAGCTTATCAGTTCCTTTACGATTGAAGGACGAAAGGCTGTCAACATTTTGGCAGATGCCTATGGCTTGGCTGTCTATCAAGCTGGCTGCAAAGACCATGTTGTCATTACGAAGCAGCATGTGCACCGCGTAGCACAGATTAGCCGTTTGGTACCGTATGTAATGAAAAAAGCATCGGATACGCCGGCTGTCGGCAAAGTATTCGGACTGGGTGTATCCGGATATTTGGGATCGGCTATTGAAATTGAAGCCGTCGCGTTCCCGGCTCGTTCTCCCGGCAAGGGCTATTACCGGTTTAATGATACAGCCGGCTCTATGGCCAAGGACTCCATGTTTAATGCAGCTGCAGTCGTTCGCAGCATAACCGGGAAAGAACTGTCTGATTATGATGTCAATATCAATTTTGTCGGCGGCGGCAACATTGACGGGCCGTCAGCCGGCTGTGCCATTACGACAGCTTTGATTTCAGCGATTACGCATACGCCGGTACGGCAGGATATGGCGCTTACGGGCGAAATTTCTGTACAGGGCAATGTAAAGCCTGTCGGCGGTGTTTTTGAAAAGGCTTACGGCGCCAAACAGGCTGGCATGAAGGGGATTGTTATCCCAAATGAAAACGAACAGGATATTCCGGCGCATCATTTAGCACTGCAGATATACAGTGCCGCAACTATACAGGACGTGTTGGATTTGATGCTGGTAAAATAGGAGAATAAACAGTATGGAACAACGTATTCCACCGCAAAATGTAGAGGCAGAACAAGCCGTCTTGGGAGCCATGATGCTTGACCATAATGCTGTCATTGCGGCGATGGAAAAGCTGACTCCCAATGATTTTTATCGGGAAGTACATCGGATTATCTTTGAAGCGATGGAGCATCTGCACCATGACAATAAAGAAATCGATGTCATTACGCTTCCGGAAGAACTGCGGCGCATGAAAAAATTGGATGATGTCGGCGGCATCGAATATATTTTAAGTCTGCCGAATCTCGTTGCGACGGCAGCGAATATCGAATATCATGCCAATATCGTGGCAGAAAAAGCGTTGGCACGCAATTTGATTACTACCTGCACCGATTTGACAGCAGCCGCCTACGACGGTGAAAAAGAGCCGGAAGATTTGCTGGATGATGCCGAACGGCGGATTTTACAGCTGTCAGAAAATAAAAACCGCGGCGATTTTTCTCCTGTAGGGGCCGTAGTGGAAGAAACACTGGATAAAATTACCAAGCTTTACGAAAATAAGGCCGACCTTACCGGTCTTCCTACGGGATTTCGTGATTTGGACCGCATGACATCGGGACTGCAGCCTTCTGATTTGATTTTGGTGGCAGCTCGTCCGAGTATGGGGAAGACGGCATTTACCCTGAATATTGCGCAAAATGTCGGCGTACGCCAGCATAAGACCGTAGCCTTCTTTTCCTTGGAAATGTCGCAGGAACAGCTCGTTCAGCGTATTTTGTGCCAGATTTCGCATATTGATTCACAAAAACTTCGCACAGGACAGCTGAACAGCGATGAAGAATGGACCCGGTTGACCGACGCTTGTGACAAACTGTATCAAGCACCGATTTATATTGATGATACGCCGGGCATTTCCGTAGCGGAAATGCGTTCCAAGGCCAGACGGCTGAAATCTGAACACGGCCTCGATCTCATTGTGGTCGATTACCTGCAGCTTATGCAGGGCCGCAATGCAGAAAGCCGCCAACAAGAAATTTCTGAGATTTCCCGTTCCTTAAAAGCACTGGCGCGGGAACTAAAAGTACCGCTGATTGCCTTGTCACAGCTCAGCCGAAGCGTAGAAAGCCGTCAGGATAAACGGCCGATGCTGAGCGACCTGCGGGAATCCGGCGCATTGGAACAAGATGCGGATATTGTATCGTTCCTGTATCGTGAAGATTACTACGACAAAGAAACAGAAAATCAGCACATTACAGAAGTTATTTTAGCAAAACACCGCAATGGTCCTGTCGGCTCCATTAAATTGTATTTTAAAGGGGAATATACGTTATTTCTCAACTTGGATACAACGCACGAAGACCATGCATAATAAAAAGAGGGATACCGCTTGTCCGGCAGCATACTGCCAGTACAAGGCATCCCTTTTTTGCTACAAAGGAGGGTGGCATGGATAAGAAAAAGAAAATGAGGACAGCGGCCGTTGTTGTCGTTTTGCTGTTTGCGGCAGTTATTACTGGGGCCGTTCTTTCACGGACAGGCTGGATTGAAACGTCATTGTCCCAAGAGAAAAAAGTCGCTGTCATCCGGGTCAGCGGCACGATTGTCGGCGGAGACAAAGAGGGCATGGGACTGGGAAATACGTCGGCAACGATGTCAGGTGCACTCATGCGGCAGTTTCGCAAGGCGAGAAAGGATGACAGCGTCAAAGCGGTTCTTCTGCGCATAGACAGCCCCGGCGGCAGCGCGGCGGCGACCCAAGAAGCGGCTGAAGAATTGCAGCGGCTGAAAGAAGACGGCAAGCCTGTCGTCGTATCTATGGGAGATACTGCGGCATCCGGAGCCTACTGGCTGGCTGCATACGGAGATAGAATATACGCCAATCCGTCTACGATTACAGGCAGTATAGGCGTATATATGTCCTATTATGATTTGCAGGGACTCAGTCAGAAAATCGGCATTAGTGAAGAAAAAATCAAATCAGGCGCTCATAAGGATATTTTTTCGCCTTTCCGGCCGATGACAGACGAAGAACGGCAACTGACTCAGGCGATGGTCAATAATATGTATGAACAGTTTGTAGATGTGGTAGCAGAAGAGCGACACATGGATGAAAGTACGGTGCGTACGCTGGCAGACGGCAGAGTCTTTACGGGCGCGCAGGCTAAACAGGCCGGTCTGGTCGATGAAATGGGAAACTATTACGATGCGTTGGCCTATGCAGGTCAGCTGATACATGCAGATTCGGATAATGTACCGATTGTTACCTATACAGATGATTTTAGCATGCGGCAGTTGTTACAGGGCAATATATCGTCCCTGCAGTTTATACAGTCTGCCTTTGGGGCACAACAGGATATACCCTTGCCGCTGCTGTTGATGAAAGGGGTATGGCAGCATTGAAACAGTATATAGAAGAAGCCATGGTATTGGCATATGATCTGGTAACGGCCCCCAAAACTACCTTGACGAATATTACGAAGGAACAGCGGCTGTATGAAGGGTGGATTATTTGGTTTTTATCGACGTCATTGTCTGTCATTTCGGTATATGTGCAGTGGGAACGGGCCGGCGTATGGCTGCTGACCGCTGTCTATGGAGGCGGTGCTGTGATGCTGATGGTAGAAGCGGCACTGCTCCATGGAACGGCACGGCTCCTTGGCGGCAGCGGTGCGTGGAAAGGCACATTGGCTGCGCTGTGCTTTTGCGGTATTCCTGCCAATATAGGCACGCTGGCCGGTACATTTGCATTTGTGCTGCCGGAAGGCGTAGTGGGGCTCATCGCCTTTTTGTCCGGCCTTTGGGCACTTAGTTTGATTGTGTTGGCACTGCAGGCCAATTATGCGATGGGAATAGGACGAAGCATTGCTGCAGTCTTTTTACCGATTGTTTTCCTGGTCGGCGTGTTTATCCTGCTGTGCATTTATGTCGTTGTTTCCGTCGCTTCCGTTTTTACCCTCTAAACAGTCCATATTGCGCAGCAGCGTTTTTTTACCGCGCCAGGCAAACGCACGCATGCCGAATGCCTTTTGAAATTGTTTATTGGAAAGGGATTCCAGTTCTTCACGGGAGAGAAAGGCTATTCGGTCCTGCTGAAATTCCGGAAGCGGCGTCAGCGGTACGGTTTGATTTAACGGGCAGACATCCTGGCAGACATCACAGCCAAAAATAAGCGGCGTTTTGACCATGACGTTTTGTTCAGGCAGCGTAAAGCTGCCTTTTTTTTGTGTCAAATAGGATTTGCACAGCTGATAGTCATAGGTGCCGGAAGAAAAGCACTGCCCCGGGCAGGCTGCATGGCAGGCCCCGCAGTGCAGGCATTCTTTGGTTGTCGGCGTGTCCGGCTGAAAGGGGATGGTTGTCAAAATGCTGCCGATAAAAAAGTAAGAGCCGTACGTATCGTTGAAAAAGCAGTGATTGTCACCGTAAAAGCCGAGACCTGCTTCATAAGCCAGCCAGCGGTCGGCCAGCGGCGACGTATCGACGATTGCTTTGTGCTTGCTGCCAGGATAGTGAGCGTCCAGATAAGAGATAATGCGGTCCAAATACCGATGAACGACAGGATGGTAATCATAGCAGCGGCAGTACTGGGATAAGTTGGCATGCGGGTCGTGTCCGCCGTAGTAGGGAAAGAGAATGACAATAATAGACTGACATTCCGGCAGTACGGATAAAGGCATATACCGTTCCGGTCCCTGGCCGGCAGCCAGCGGGCAGATGCGGATGTCACCTGTCTGTGGGGGAATGGGTAATTGGGCCGGCGCAATGCCCAGGCAATCAAGATGCAGCGAAGCGGCAAAGGCCTTGAGGGAAGTCGTTTCTATCATCATATACAAATCTCCTGAAAAAGTAAAAAAATTTTAAAATACCTCTTGCAATTTATTATACAGTATAGTATACTATCCAAGTCAGCGGTTTTAAAGAACTTTTTGAAAAGGTCTGAAGAAAACATGGAAATGGATTTCTTGGAAGTTTTCAAAAAGAAATAAAAAAACTTCTGAAAGTTCTTGACAGGATGTAATGCTTCTGATAAAATAAGTTATGTTCCGTTAAGCAAACGAAACAAACCGAGCCGACGTAGCTCAATTGGTAGAGCAACTGACTTGTAATCAGTAGGTTGTAGGTTCAAGTCCTATCGTCGGCTCCAATTATCTGGTGGGGTTCCCGAGTGGCTAAAGGGAGCAGACTGTAAATCTGCCGGCGACTGCCTTCGAAGGTTCGAATCCTTCCCCCACCACCAACTTTTTCATCGCGGGGTGGAGCAGTTGGTAGCTCGTCGGGCTCATAACCCGAAGGTCGTAGGTTCAAGTCCTGCCCCCGCTACCATATTTTTTTTGTTATGCAGTGAAAACTACATATAGATGCTTTGAGCGGTATTAAGCTGTTGTAGCTCAGTCGGTAGAGCGTATCCTTGGTAAGGATAAGGTCACCGGTTCAATCCCGGTCAATAGCTCCAATCATGGCGGCTTAGCTCAGTTGGCTAGAGCATGCGGTTCATACCCGCAGTGTCCAGAGTTCGAATCTCCGAGCCGCCACCACATTTATAACCTCGTTTAACGAGGTTATTTCTATATACAATAAAAAATTTTTTCTTTTTTTAGAGAAAAAATGTCTATTGTGTGTTAGAATACATATAGTAAGTTGATTTTTCCTAAAGGAGGAAATGAGTAAAATGGCAAAAGAACATTATGAAAGAACGAAACCTCATGTTAATATTGGCACTATCGGTCACGTTGACCATGGCAAAACGACATTAACAGCAGCTATTACAAAAGTATTGGCTAAAAAAGGCTTTGCTAAATTTGAAGATTACTCCGATATCGATAAAGCTCCGGAAGAACGTGAACGCGGTATTACAATCAATACGGCACACGTTGAATACGAAACAGAAAAACGTCACTATGCACACGTTGACTGCCCGGGGCATGCTGACTATGTCAAAAACATGATTACCGGCGCAGCTCAGATGGATGGTGCTATCCTCGTTGTATCCGCAGCTGACGGCCCAATGCCGCAGACTCGTGAACACATCCTCTTGGCTCGTCAGGTCGGTGTACCGGCTATCGTTGTATACCTCAACAAAGCAGACCAGGTCGATGATCCGGAATTAATCGAACTCGTTGAAATGGAAGTTCGCGATCTTCTGACAGAATATGATTATCCTGGCGATGAAGTACCTATCATTGTCGGCTCTGCATTGAAAGCATTGGAAGGCGATCCAGAAGCTGAAAAATCCATTTTGGATTTGATGGACGCTGTTGACAGCTATATCCCGACACCGGACCGTCCGACTGACAAACCGTTCTTGATGCCTGTCGAAGACGTATTCACCATCACAGGCCGCGGCACTGTTGCTACAGGCCGTGTTGAACGTGGCACCATCAAAGTCGGTGACGCTGTTGAAATCGTTGGCTTGACTGACAAACCAAAAGACACCGTTGTTACCGGCGTTGAAATGTTCCGTAAAATCCTTGACCTTGCTGAAGCAGGCGACAACATTGGCGCATTGCTCCGTGGCATTGACCGTAAAGAAATCGAACGTGGCCAGGTTTTGGCTAAACCGGGTACCATTCATCCGCATACGAAATTCAAAGCGCAGGTTTACGTTTTGACGAAAGATGAAGGCGGCCGTCATACTCCGTTCTTTAATGGCTATCGTCCGCAGTTCTACTTCCGTACAACCGACGTAACAGGCGTTATCAATCTTCCGGAAGGCACTGAAATGTGCATGCCTGGCGATAACGTAAAAATGGACGTAGAACTTATCACTCCGATTGCTATCGAAGTAGGTCTTCGTTTCGCTATTCGTGAAGGCGGCCGTACAGTAGGCGCCGGCGTTGTATCTGAAATCGACGCTTAATCCAGCAGTATTTTTGATGCAGCTATACAAGGGCTTGTCGCATAACGCGATAAGCCCTTTTTGCATGCCGTTTTTGGTGTACAGCTTGTCATGTTCCGGCAGTATAACGGGAGGCGATTCATTTCCAATGCCTCGTATCAAATGATAAAAGATGGGAAATGGTACATAACGACAACCTCATTATGCGGCAGGTTTTTCCATGATGAAATTACAGCAAGAGAAGAAATAGGACAAATTATTGACAAGTTTTCGTAAAGTTGCTAGAATGTTAGGCATAATCATAGCGATGAATGGAAGAAGCTGCTCGATGGTATGACAGAGAGATGCCTGCATGGTGGAAGGGCATTCATACATACAGCAGCAAGTCACCCAGGAGCTGGCAGAAGGAAAGGTCTGCCCGGATAGCAGCCGTTACCTGTATGATGAAGAGGCTCTGCCAAAGAGCAACTTAGGTGGTACCGCGGAAGAGATACAGCGTTCTTTCGTCCTAAGGGGAAACCCTTATGGATGAGGGAACGCTTTTTTTGTATGTTGGAGGGATTGGCAAATGAAATGGAATAAAGAGCAATTAGGCGCATACGCACCGAATGAAATTGAAATGTCTTGGTATGATTTTTGGGAAAAGAATGGATATTTCCATCAAGACCCGGATCCAGCCAAAGAATCATTCAGCATCGTCATGCCGCCGCCAAACGTAACAGGCCAACTGCATATGGGCCATGCGCTGGATAATACACTGCAGGATATTTTGGTTCGTTTCAAACGCATGGAAGGTTACAACGTAGCTTGGATTCCTGGCACAGACCACGCCGGCATTGCTACGCAGGTCAAAGTAGAACAGCAGCTTGCCAAAGAAGGGAAAACACGATACGACATCGGCCGTGAAGAATTCCTCAAACGCGTTTGGGCTTGGAAAGAACAGTACGGCAACCGCATTGAAAAACAGGTTCGGCATTTGGGTTCTTCCTGTGACTGGAGCCGTAAACGGTTTACGATGGATGATACATGTGCCCGCGCCGTCCGTGAAGTATTCGTTTCGCTGTATGAAAAAGGCTTGATTTACCAAGGCCAGCGCATTACCAACTGGTGCCCGCACTGCCATACGGCACTGAGCGATATCGAAGTAGATCATTCCGATGTACAAGGCCATTTGTGGTATATCAAATATCCGGTTGTCGGTGAAGATGACTACATCATGATTGCCACGACACGTCCGGAAACGATTATGGGCGATACGGCTGTTGCCGTCAATCCGAAGGATGAACGCATGAAGAAATATATCGGCAAAAAAGTAGTAGTGCCGTTTGTCAATCGAGAAGTAGAAGTTATTGCCGATGATTACGTTGACCTCAATTTTGGTACCGGCGCGGTAAAGATTACGCCGGCTCATGACCCGAACGACTTTGAAATGGGCCTGCGCCATCATTTGGAATCCATCATGATTATGAATTTGGATGGCACGATGAATGAAAAAGCCGGTGAAAAATATAACGGCATGACTCGTGAAGAATGCCGCAAAGCCGTAGTAGAAGACTTGAAGGAATTGGGCCTTCTCGATCATATCGAAGAACTGACACATGCTGTCGGCCATTGCTCACGTTGCAAAACGACAGTAGAACCGTTTTCTACAAAACAGTGGTTCGTCAAGATGAAACCGCTTACCAAAGCAGCTTTGGAAGCCGTCACCAGCGGCAAAACAAAATTTGTCCCCGATCGTTTCTCCAAGACATACAATCACTGGCTGGAAGATGTGCATGATTGGTGCATTTCCCGTCAGCTCTGGTGGGGCCATCAGATTCCGGCATGGTACTGCGATGACTGCGGTGAAACCTCTGTCAGCCGTACGGATTTGACAGAATGCCCGCACTGCCACAGCAAACATATTCATCGCGATCCGGATGTATTGGATACGTGGTTCAGCTCTGCCCTTTGGCCGTTCTCGACGATGGGCTGGCCGGATAAAACCGACGATATTAAACAATTTTTCCCGACGAGCGTCCTCGTTACAGGGTATGATATTATTTTCTTCTGGGTTGCCCGCATGATGTTCATGACCTGCGAATTTATGAAAGACATCCCCTTTGAACATGTCTTTATCCATGGCTTGGTTCGCGACAGCCAGGGCCGTAAGATGAGTAAATCTCTCGGCAACGGCATTGACCCCTTGGGCGTCTGCGAACAATACGGCGCCGATGCACTTCGCTTCACGCTGGTTACGGGCAATACACCGGGCAATGACATGCGTTTTTACATGGAACGTGTCGAAGCCAACCGCAACTTTGCCAACAAGATTTGGAATGCTTCCAAATTCGTTATCATGAATCTGACAGATTATGACCCGGATTTTGTACCGGCAGAAAAAGATTTGACCTTGGCAGACCGCTGGATTTTGTCATCCTTCAATGATACTGTTCGCAAAGTAACAGCTAACTTGGATAAATTTGAATTAGGCGACGCTGCCGATGCAGTATACAACTTCATTTGGAATTCGTACTGCGACTGGTATATTGAATTAGCAAAACAGCGTCTTTACAAATCCGATGATGAAACGAGCAAACGCACGGCACAGTACGTCCTCGTCTATGTGTTGACGCATACGCTGGAAATGCTCCATCCGTTTATGCCGTTTGTTACAGAACATCTCTGGCAGCATTTGCCGCACGAAGGAGAAAGCATTATCGTTGCTCCTTGGCCGCAGCCGCAGGAAAAATGGGATTTCACAGACGATGCCGCTACGATGAATACGATTATGGAAGCTATTAAAGGCGTTCGTAATCTCCGTGCAGAATCCAATGTACCGATGGGTAAAAAAGCACCGGTTATTTTGGCTCCGGCAACAGAAGAAATGGCCCAGACATTAAAAACATATGAATATTACTTCCACGTATTGGCCTTTGCTGATAAAGTCACGCTGCTTGCGCCGACAGACGGCAAACCGGAAAATGCCGTCGTTGCTATTGTCCCGGGCATTGAAGTATATCTCCAGCTCAAGGACCTCATCGATGTAGAAAAAGAAACAGCGCGTGTTCAGAAAGAACAAGGCAAGATTGAAAAAGAAATTGCTCGTTTGGACAAAAAACTTTCCAATCAGGGATTCTTGTCCAAAGCACCGGCTGCTGTCGTTGAAGGCGAAAAAGCAAAACTGGCTGACTACAAAGAAAAAATGGAAGCGCTCACTAAACGCATGGAAGATTTGGCAAAACTCTAAGAGAGGCTCGCTATGACATACGAAGAAGCAATCTATTATTTGGAACATGCCAGCGTATTTGGCATTCAGCTGGGACTCGGGCGGATTCAGGAACTCCTGAAACGCCTGGGTAATCCCCAGACAAAATACAAGACGATTCATGTCACTGGCACCAACGGCAAGGGTTCGGTTACGGCTATGATTGTCAGCGCGCTGTGTGAAGGCGGTATCAAAACCGGCCGGTATACGTCGCCGCATTTGGAAGAATACACCGAACGCATTAACGTCAATGGCCAGGATATTGCGCGGCAGGATTTTGCTGATGCAGTAGAAACGGTGTCGCAGGCTGTAGAAGCCATGGCAGCTGACGGCATAGAACGGCCGACGGAATTTGAAATGATTACAGCAGCTGCCTTTTGGCATTTTGCCAAAGCAGGCGTTGAATATGCTGTTATCGAAGTAGGTTTGGGCGGCTTGCTGGATTCGACGAATGTCATCATTCCGGAAGTATCCGTCATTACCAATGTAGCCATGGACCATATGAAATACTGCGGCGATACGATTGAAAAAATCGCCGTGCAAAAAGCCGGCATTATTAAAGAAGGCGTGCCTGTCGTCACGACGGCGGCTTCACCGGCATTGGAAATTATTGCGCGGACAGCTTATCAAAAACACAGCAAGCTGTATGCCCTCGACCACAGCTTTGACGTAGTCGGTAATGCCGGACCGGAAGACCCGGCTGCCGGCCAAATGGTAACAGTACGGGAAACCTACGGATTTGCCATTACGACAACCATTCCTCTGCTGGGGAAACATCAGCGTACCAACTGTGCCGCCGCCGCCATGGCCTTGCTGCTCATTGCGCGTCATGAAAAACGACTGACCCGCACGGCGATAGAACAGGGACTGCATCATGTCAAATGGCCGGGACGGTTCCAAGTCTTAAAAGCAGGCAAGACAGACGTCGTTATCGACGGGGCGCATAATCCCGCCGGTATTGATACGTTCTGCAAGACCTATGCCGATGTCTTCGGCGACAGAAAACGAGTCTTTCTCTTTTCCGTTTTGGCAGACAAAGACTATACACAAATGGTCAAAGAACTGTTTCATGCCGATGATTACGTTGTCTGTGCACCAGCACCGACACCTAGAACATCAGACCCCAAGAAAATGGCAGCCATGCTGCCGTGCAGGGCGGATGCGGCAGAAAGCATCGCGCAGGGTCTGGATATGGCCTTTGCCGCTGTCCAAGACAATCAGGTTCTCTGCATTGTCGGTTCACTGTATATTCAAGGCGAAGTACGTGCTTATTTACGCAGTACTTGCCATGTAGACGTGTAAGATGATATAGGTACAGTAAAGAATTGTCGCACGGAGTGACAAGCGTCATGAATTGTCCTCTGTCATAGGGATGTGAAGGTATTTCACATCCCATTATGATTATTATAGGAATGATTCCTTGCTGTACTATCACCCCAAAGCGGATGGAAACTTGCAATGTGGTTGTCTTGTCCTTAGCATTGAACTAAATGAATAAACTAAACATATGTTGCTATTTTCATTCATGGATCAATTAGTATTAGAATAATAGAAAAAGTCTCTAGCTTTTCGAAGGAGAATTCTATGAAAAAAAAGATATTTGTAATATTGATTTCAATGATACTTCAACCGATAACAAATTTTGCAGTTTCAATTGAAGAATTAAGAAGCAATCCAGCAAAGTATGCAGTTGTTAGAGAACAACCTGAAGCTACAACATATCTCGAAGTTCCTTCGATAGAATCATTGCGGTATTCACCACCGTATTATACTTTGTCAGCTAAAAATTACATGGTGTTATATCCATATAAAGTCATTGTTGAAGGCACTATTATTGCAAATTATGATGCTAATCATAATTTGCAGTCACTATGCGATAAAGTTCGTCAAGATAATCAACGAAATCCACGAATGAGTTATGATGATAACATAAAAAATTTAATTCACTATTTATATCAAAATACAGGGATGTCTATCCGTATGTATAATTCAATATGGTATGATTTTAATGGAAGGATATTATACACTTATCCAGAAATAAACGCCTACGATAAAAAAGAATATCAATTTACTTATGATTATGGTAGCCCTGGATACCAGTTGGCAAACTTTATGTTTTACAAGTATTATAAAGAGTATTTTCAATTACCATTGCCAGCAAATGCACCTTCTGATTAATTTTATTTTATTTTATATTTTAGCATAGATAATTTGAGAGATGTGAAGAATGTGAAAGCATTTATTCACATCTCTTTACTTATGTACCAGATTTTATGGGTGATATTTTTTTAAGACATGGATATCAGTATTCCTTTTGGTTCTTCGTAGAGGTTGGAGTGAAATACAGTTTAGATATATCTGATTTGGTATAAAAAAGGGTTGTGAAATCATGTTCACAACCCCAAAGTGTTTATTACAGCTCTTATTCTTTTATGTAATCAAAGGCAACGCGCGGTGAACCATCGGCTACGTGAATGATGCCGCATGGCTGAAACCCATACCTTTTGATGGCGTTTTGCATCGTCAGATTGTCTTGATGCGTGTCGATGCGGACGTAATCTTTTTTGGCAGTGCAGTAATCAAAAATATATTTTGTCAGTCCTTTGGTCGTGCCGTCTGATGCTGCGCGATGGATGGTGCCGTATTCTTTAGCGGCATGCCAGGCCCCGTTTTCAATGACTTGATAGGTCGGGTCTTCGCCGATAATAAAAGCAAAGGTGCCGACGATGCAGTCTTTTTCTATGCATACATAGCTGTTGGCGCGGCGGATATCCTGCATGAGCAGGTCTTTGGATGGATATCCGTGGGTCCATTGCGTAGGATTGCCCTGTTGTACCATAAATGTTCGCGCTTCTTGGTAGATTTCGAGTAAGCGGTCTATGTCTTCTGGCTGGGTATGTCTTATATACATTTGAAATACATCTCCTTTATGTGTTGTATCCTATATGTGATGAATACAAATTATACTATACCATAGATGGAGCGGTAACGAAATGAGAATATTTAGTCCATGTTATTGCAGCCCTTTTACTATACCGCTTTAAGCGAATGGTTTGCCGCATTACGAGTCATTTTCTTCAAACTTCAAATAAAAAACTAAAAATTTTATGAAGGAAAGGGCTGTGCATAGCAAAAAGCACTATGGTGCAGCCCCTCCCCTTTTGCGAGAAGCGTGGAGGTGGCTCTAGTCACGGCGTATATCTTTTAGTATAATGGAACACAAAGGAGCGATGGGAATGATGGAAATGGTATGGAACACCGGGAAAACGCCGTCAGAAAAAGCGAGGCTGCGTGTAGTATATGCATTGATGGCGACAGCTTTTTGTCTGCCGCTAAATATTTTTGTAATGGAGTTTTGTTTTGTTATCGCTGTCATATTGGCGGCTTATTATAGCTGGAAATATGATATGCCCCGTGTTTCCTGGATGGGTATCTTTATGCCGGCCGGTTTGTTTGCCGTCATTTCACTGATTTCTTTGATTGGCTCACCGAAGGCGTTGTTTGGTTTGGGATTTTATGCTTTTACGGTACTGCAGTATATATTGATGTATGCGCTGCTGATTCTTTTTGTGCGGACTGCCTCAGAGAGGCATCTGGTCATGGTATGCCTGCTGATCAGCGCGGCGGGAACCGTATTGTACGGCATATATCAGTACGCGCATATGCTGACGCTCCATGAAGCGGAATGGGTCGATAATTCGGCATTTCCGCTGCTGAAGCGGCGTATGTATTCGACGCTGTACAATCCCAATTTGTATTCGGCTTTTTTATTGATGATTATGGGCGGAACGGCGTCTATGTCGATTTGGACGCGGCATACATGGCACCGCATCGGCTATTTGACGCTTTTTGCGGCATTGGGGCTTTGCCTGATATTGACCTATTCCCGCGGTGCATGGCTGAGTGTAGCCGCACTGGTATTTTTCTTTGGACTCGTGTGGGACAAACGGCTGTGGCTGTTGTTTTTGCTCGTACCGCCAATTCTCTTATTTTATCACGGCGGCGTGACGGACCGGCTGCTGTCTATCTTTTATCACAGTGAGGCAGATACATCGGTATCGATGCGGCTGGATATGTGGTACAGTGCTATCGAGATGATTATAGAGCATCCTTTACTGGGCGTAGGCTGGGGAGCATTTAAGTTTGTCTATCCTGTATATAATGAATTAATTCAAGAAGCGGGAATTACCATATTTCATGCGCACAACATGTTTTTGAATATATGGGCAGAAACAGGGGTGCTTGGGTTTGTCTGTTTCTTTTGTTTTTTTTACGGCAATGCCTACTATGGATGGAAATTGTTGAAGATGCCGCAGATTGATACGTTTGACCGTTCTGCAGCTACGATGATGATTGCTGCTGTCGTATCGCAGACCATTTGCGGGTTTAGTGATTATGATTTATTTAGTACTCAAATTTCACTTACTTTTTGGCTGATTTGCGGCATATTTGCTAATGCATATATAGAATGTAAAAAATAATAAAAAAAGTTTGCGAAATAATTCACAATGATATATAATAGCTATGTAACTTATTATAATAATGTATGATTGTATATAATTAAAATGAATAGATATATATATCATGGTAGGAGGATATTTCCATGAGACAGAAAAAGGCAATATCAGATGCTGTTATCGAACGATTGCCGCTGTACTACAGGGACCTTTTGTTGCTGCAAGATGCGGGAATTGATATTATTTCATCAGAAAAATTAGGCGAACGTTTGGGCATTACGCCGGAACAGATTCGTAAAGACTTGACGTGCTTTGGCGCTTTCGGCAAAAAAGGCGTAGGATATTACGTCAGTGAATTGTGCCAGCAAATTGTAGAAATTATTGGACTTCAGCAGCATTGGAAAATCGGCATTGCCGGTATTGGCCATTTGGGCTGGGCCCTGGCAAACTATAAAACCTTTGGGCGTTTGGGATTTCGGACGATGGGGCTTTTTGATGTAGACCATCGTATCATTGGCCAAAATGTAGGCGGCGTCGTCGTTACGCCTATTGCTGAAATGGGAGAAGTCATCCGCAAAGAAGGCATTCAGATTGGCATCATCACGGTTCCGGCTGCCGTTGCCCAACAAGTAGCAGATCAGATGGTAGAAGCAGGGATTAAGGGCATTTTATCTTTTGCGCCTCTGCGCTTGAATGTGCCGGATAATATTTTTGTATTCCGTGAAGATTTGTCTATTGGATTAAGCCGGATTTCGTATTATCTGACGAATAAAAAGGAATAATACATATGTAAATCTATCGAGCGTAACGGGTATGCCTTGTGGTGTACCCGTATTTTTGTGTAGTAAAATGGGGCTGCGGCGAAAGGAGAATCTGTAATCCATTTCGTTGCAGCCCTTGTACTATCATTTTACGTACATAGTTTGCATCAACCATTTATTTTCTTCAAACTTCAAACAAAAACCGACAAACTTTTTTTATTTCCTATCGTTTGAGCCCAGTGTGCTCTCTGTATGCTTCAGCAGCTGTTGTGTTGCTGATATACCCTTGTTCTACCATTAATGCCAGTACAATTTTCTGCCGTTCTCTGGCAGCATCATAATTTTGCAGCGGATTGTAGTATGTCGGCGCCTGCACTAGGCCGGCAAGCATAGATGCCTGAGAGAGACGAAGTTTTTCCGGATTGATATCATAATAAATTTCACTGGCTTCGTAAATCCCCGTGGCGTTAGCACCAAAATAGGCTGTATTCAGATAGATTTCCAATATTTCATCTTTTGTGTAGTAGTGTTCCAGGAGATACGCCAAGACGACTTCCTGGGCTTTGCGAGTAAATGTCCGTTCGTGAGAAAGAAACACATTTTTTACGACCTGCTGGCTAATCGTGCTGCCGCCTTCTACGGTAGAACCGGAATAGAAATTGACGACAATCGCGCGTACGATTCCAATTGGGTCTAAGGCCCCATGTTCATAAAAACGGCGGTCTTCTGTCGCGACGATAGCATGCCGCATATCTTTGGGAATCAGATGAATAGACACATACATCGGTATCGATTTGATATGGTCTTCCATAGCTTCATGAAAATGAAGGTACGGATAGGATTTTTCCTTCAGCGGTGCAAATGGTTCCTGCCAAAAAGAAGGGGCCGGTGCAGACGAAGAAAAATCCGTGTGCGCCGGTTTGGATTTGTCTGTCCCTATGCTCCAGGCCGCACAAACTGCAAAGGCGATAACAAAGATGAGAAAAAAATATTTCTTCATAATTCCTCCATATATATTGTGTATTGTATCATATTTTGCGGCCGGAAGGAAATTTAAGAAAAACATGAGATAGTGTCAAGTTGTTGTGGGACTTTTTATGAAGAAGTTCCTTGAAACTAAATT
>CAVKEA010000021.1:0-39772 GCA_963655305.1 bacterium | reverse complement strand
TTGGGGCCTCTTTTGCTATAAAAAAACGGACTCAGTTATCTGAATCCGTTTTTTTTAATGAGGCTATTATGTTACAGCCCCTTTTTGTGATACCCTATTCCCGTTTATTCCTGCTTTTGTCGTAAGTTGATATATTTGATAATCATATCAGCCGCCGTTTCCAGCGAAATCTTGCTGACGTTAATCATCAAATCATAGTTGCGCGGGTCACCCCACTCCTGCCCGGTATAGTACGAATAATACCGTTTGCGTACTTTATCTTCGGCATCCATTTCTTTCAAAGACTGTTCTCCATAGTGCGTCTTCGCCCGTTGTCTGCGGAAATCGTCATCGGCATAAATAAAGAATGAATACACATGCGGCTGACTGCGCAAAATAAAATCGGCGCAGCGGCCCAAAATAACCGCGCTTTCCCGCTCTGCAATTTTCAGGATAATTTTGGCCTGTTCAATATACATGCGGTTGTGCGCCGGTACGCGTTCATAAGCATAATCTCCCAGGTTTCCCAGGCAATTTTCCGGGCTGTTGTACGAACGGTTCAGCAAATCATCGATATTGCCGCCGTCTTGTATGTGTTCGGCAGCCATCGATACAATTTTTCTGTCATAGCAGCGAATTCCTAATTTCTTTGCCAGTATAGTCGCTATTTCTTTACCGCCGCTGCCGTATTGCCGTGTAATCGTAATTAACGTCTTATCTTTCATCAAAATACACCTCCTATGGCACACCCGTTATAATTCGCCCCGCGCTTCGCGCTGTACCAAATCGTTCATAATCGTCGGATACAGTTTATCCAGCTTATAGAAGTAAAGCACGCCAATCAAGACAATCCAGACAAAGAGCGGTGCGTATTCATACAAATGAATAATCAGCTGAATTGCACTGTCCGGCTGTACCGCACTGCCGGTCGTCGAAGAAACATAGCCGGCTAATGCCAGCAAGCTCGTCAAAATAGCGTTGGTAAGGCCCGAACCGACTTTGGTGCCAACGGAACCGCCGGAGAAAATCAACCCTTCCTGCCGCATATGGAATTTCCACTGTCCGTATTCTACAACGTCGCCAAGGAATCCAAAGATAACAGACTGGACCGGCGCAAAGCCAATGCCGCGAATTATACAGCTAAAGACAACCCAGTTGAAATCGAGCGGATTGAGCAGGAAAATCAAATGACCGACAAAGCAAAGCAAAACACCGGCCAGGGACATGTTGCGCTTGCCGAACCGTCGCAGCAGCATCGGGCTGAATACGAGCATGACAATAATATTAATTAGCGTTTCCACCAAATATAAAATACTGTACACCGTGTCGTTGCTGAAAACATATTTACAGTAATACGGAAGAACCGTGCCATTGACGCAGAAAATAACATTTTGCATCATCCAAATCGTCATGGCTGCCCAGAAATATTTATTAAGCGCGATGCATTTCAGCGATTTTAAAATAGGAATTTTGGCTTCTGAATCTTTTCGCGCATCGATAACAACAGTTTCTTTGCACTGACTGAAGCATAAAAGGAGCAGCGCCAATGCCAGCACGGCCCAAATAGACATGACTTTGACCCAGGCCATCTGTGTGTCACCGAATATTTTGACTAACGGCAGTGTCGCCGATACGGCCAAAATACGGCCAATCGGAGATAACGCCATGCGGATAATGGAAAGCATATCCCGTTCTTTAGAAATACGCGTCATCATAGCAGACAAGCTGCCGTACGGCAGATTCAGTGCCGTATAGCAAACGGTCGTGCACAAGTTGTACGTGACAAAAATATAGGCAAACTGCAGGGCCGACGTTGTCTGCGGCACTGTATAAATTAAGATAATCGATATTGCAAACGGAAGGCTTGTCCATAAAATCCACGGTCTGGATTTCCCCCACTTGGAATTGGTCTTTTCAACAATGAAACCCATAATAATATCAGAAAACCCATCAAAGCAGCGGGAAATCAACATAACGAGCCCGACTACTGCTGCATCAATACCAGCATAATCCGTATAGAAAAACGTCAGGATAGCCATACCGCCCCAAACAACATTTTGCGCCGTATCTCCTAATGCATAGGATATGCGGGTAAACCAAGATAATTGCCCTTGATTCGGCACTGTACTGCTTACAGAACTACTCATATCATGTACCTCCACCTTCATAATTTGATATAATCGTGATACGTTTCTATGTATCTTTTATGTATATTATAAAGTTTGATTTCTTGCTGTTTCTATAAAAAATTGCTGTTTCATCAGCTGAGCAATTTTTCTGTATTTTTTAAAAAAACAGCGATATATATTGTAAATTGCTTGTTCATAGGTGCATCGTTTTTTATGCTTTTTGTGCAATAACTACAATATTTTGCTTAATCTCACTGTTTCCTCCAAAAAATTGCTTCTTTTATATTATTTTCATAGCTCAAAATATATTACCATTATATATACAAAAAGACATGAAATAGTGCTATAATATCACCATTAATAGTTATTCATATGCTCATATTCAAATATTACGGAGGAACTATGCGACATGAAACATCATCATTTTACACTTAGTAAACCAACTCGCTCACAATTGCAGCACGCCGCAGGCTCTCGTATGCGGCGCCGTATTCTTACCTATATTCTGGCCATCAATATTATGTGCTTGGCTACTGCTGTGCTGCGTCTGAGTAATTTGGGCACCGACCCCTACTCGTGTATGAATTTAGGCCTAAGTTTACTCACTGACCTATCCTTTGGTACCTGTACATCCATTGTTTGTTTCCTCTTATTTGTTCCCGTACTGCTGTTAGGCAGGCAGTTTATTAAAGCCGGTACCATTATTTACCTGATTTTGCTCGGTCCGCTGTGTGATGTATATAGTTTTGTTTTATTTTCCTCTATCGGCCTTCCTGAAACGCTGGCCATAACCAGCCGTATTTGTTTTCTCGCTGCCGGTATTCTCATCTCCTGCCTGGGCGTTTCTTTTTATCTTTGTTCCAATATAGGCCTTGGGCCCTACGATGCCATTCCCTGGATTTTGGAACATCGCAGCAATGGGCATATTACCTATAAATGGGGCCGTATCCTCTGCGACTGCACCTGTATTATCATCGGCTTTTTCTGCGGCAGTGTCATCGGTATCGGCACGCTGGCCATGGCCTGCTGTACCGGCCCGATTGTTTCTTTTTTCAATCAGCACGCCGCTGTTCCCTTTATTTATGGCAAAGGAGCCGTAAACCCGCTGAAAAAACAACACAGCTAATGGGACAGCACCAATCAGCTTTTTGTCAAACATAAGAGTATCTTGCAAAATTTTTCGAGAAAATACTATACAGACATATCTATCCTGCTTTCGCTTCTTCATGAGAGCTGCATTGAAACGTAGTTTAGATATGTCTTTTTTATATAAAACAAGAGGTCTTGTGAATACGAATGTTCACAAGACCTCACTCTGTATGATAAAGCCATTTTCCACGTTGCTGCAGCCCTTCTTGGCAGATAAACCGCTGTTATTTGCTGTGTGTCGCAGCGTAAACGCCAACAAAAATGCATGCCGCGCCGACAAGTTCTTGTATGCCAATGCTTTCAGCAAACAGAACATACCCGCCGATCATACCGACGACAGGTGTAACATTTTGAAAAACAGCTGTCAAACTGGGACCGGCATTTTTTACGCCAATATTCCAAAACAGCATGGCCATAATGCCGCCAAAAATGACCGTATAGGCAAAAGACACTGCAAGCGGCATCTCTAAAGGTGCCGGATAAAAATCCTGCACTGCCATGCCATAGGCAAGCGTAATACAGGCACCAAACAATCCGGCCCAGCCTGTTGTCAGTACGGGCGGCATATCTTTCATGACGTGCACGCCAATGATGGAATACGTCGTCCAAGCCACTTGGGCAAGCAAGAAAAAAATGTCGCCCCGATTAAATGCAAAATGCGTAATCACATACAGCGAGCCATGACTAATGACAATGACCGCCCCGATAAAAGACAAGCTAATCCCCAGCCAGGCTTTTACCGACAACCGTTCGTGAATCCAAAAAGATGCAAAAAAAGCCGTAATAGCCGGTGACGCAGCGGCAATCAGTGTACAGTGGGTTACTGTCGAAACCTGCAGTCCCGTAAACTGCAGTACATTGTTGATGCCAATACCAGTCACACCCATCATCAGTAAAGGCACAATGCATTTCTTTTTTGGCAGGATTCCTTCTCCCCGCATCAGCGAAAGGATCAGTAAAAAAGCACCGATCCATACGTAGCGCATGGTCGTAATGGTGACAGGCGACCATGCGGCTACCAGCCATTTGATGCATAACGGCTGAATACCCCAAATAAACGTGGTGGCAATTAAAATAACATATGTTTTGTGTATAGTATTCATTATATATGGTTTCACTATCTGCACAGACTAGACTCAAAATACTAAAAACCGCCCTGTGCAGAGCGGTTTTTAGTATTTAAGAAATATTTAAGAAAGTGGTATTAGATGTGTGCTTTTTTTAGGTATATATTTAAATGTGTTCTTATAGATGTATATTCTTATTGGTTGTTTTATTGTTTGGAAGTTTGTGTATTAAATGTGAGCTTTTTCTTTAATGTATTTACGAGCTTTGATCGCATATTCCAGCGGATTGGCTTTCGCCGGATCTTGTTCGGCTTCTACGATAAACCAGCCGTCATAATCGCTGGCGTTGATGATGTCAAAAATCGGTTCGAAATCAACATCGCCGTCGCCGGGAACGGTAAACATGCCGGCACGAACGCCATCGAGGAAGCTCATGTCTTCGGCTTTCACTTTGTTGCGGATGTCCATGCGAACGTCTTTCAAATGAATGTGACGGATACGCGGCAAGTATTTTTTGAGGATTGCCAAGTAATCTTCGCCGGAGCATACGAGATGGCCCGTATCATAGAGAAGGAATACGAGGTTCGGGTCTGTCATTTCCATGAGACGGTCGATTTCTTCCGTCGTCTGAACGCCTGTGCCCATATGATGATGATACGTCATCGTCAGGCCGATTTTTTTAGCAACAGCGCCGAGTTTATTCAAGCCTTCAGCGAGAATTTTCCACTGTTCTTCAGTGTTGGTCGGTTTGCCTGCAAATACAGGAACGTCCAATTTACCCTGTACAGAGTTGCCTTGTTCTGCAACGTTGCAGAATTTAGCGCCCATTGCTTTCAAAAATTCGCAGTGTGCGATGAAGTCTTTTTCGACCTGTTCGTACGGCTGTGTCAAAAGGAACGAGCTGAACCAAGCGCTGGCAATGGACATGCCGCGGAGATCCAATGCTTTTTTCAAAACAACGGGATCTTTCGGGTATTTGCCGCCAACTTCACAGCCTGTGAAGCCAGCCAATGCCATTTCGCTGACGCATTGTTCAAATGTATTTTCCTTGCCGAGGTCAGGCATGTCATCGTTGGTCCAAGCAATCGGTGCAATGCCTAATTTAATGTTTGCCATAGTAAAATGCCTCCTAAAAATATATGCAAAAGGGAATCTCTTTCTGCTAAAGCTCCCTGCCGGCAGCTTCCTAAAACTGCGTGCAAAAAGGAATCCCTTTACGCCCTAGTCTGTCGATTAGTATTTTCTTGCTTTTTCGAAGTTCGGTACCATGAGATTTTGGTATACATCCTGAATCTTTTGGCTCTTCGACACCTGCGCTACGCCTACACGCCACCAATCACCATAGCCGTGAACCATCGTCTTAGGCAATACTTTTACGTCGATCAGTGTAGAAACAGTCTGTTTCTTAGCATCTTCCAATGCCGCTTTCAATTCTTCGGCACTGTGAACAGTGTACGTCTTGCAGCCATAGGATGCGCCGTTCATGGCAAAGTCCATCGGTACGAAGCCGCCGTCCAGCTTGCCTGTTTCCGGATTGCGGAAACGGAATTCTGTACCAAAGCTGCCCTGGCCGTGGCCGATTTCCAAGTTGTTGATGCAGCCGTTTGTCATATTGTCGAATACGATAACGTTGATTTTTTTATGTTCAGCAATAGACTGCGGCAATTCGGAATGAAGCATCATGTATGCGCCGTCGCCGACGAGAGCATATACTTCCTTGTCCGGTTCTGCGTATTTTACGCCGAGTGCAGCATTGACTTCATAGCCCATGCAGGAGAAACCGTATTCTACATGATAGCCGCCTACGCAGGTCGGACGGAATGCACGCTGCAAATCACCGGGAAGAGAACCGGATGCGCCGACAACGACAGCCTGATCGCCGATGGTTTCGTTGATAACGCCGAGAGCGCGTGTCTGCGGCAAAGAAGAACCTGTCAATTTGATGAATTCTGCACTTACTTTTTCAAAGTCCAAATCATCGTTTACTTCCGGTACGAAGTCTTTGCCTGTATATTCGAGATGATAAATGCGGTCGATTTCTGCATCGTTTTTCGCTTTTGCATCTGCTACTTCTGTCGTATAGCCAGCTTTCCAACCCGTCTGTTCCAATGCAGCCTGTAAGTCTTCGAGGCAGGCTTTCGCATCGCCTACAACCTGTACGCCGTCCATTTTATAAGCATGGAATTTGGAAATATTGATGTTCACATAGTCCACGTCCGGGTTCTGGAACAGCCATTTGGAAGATGTCGTGAAGTCCGTATAGCGAGTGCCTACACCGATAACGCAGTCTGCATCTGCACCAATCGTATTGGCACCTAAGCAGCCTGTTTCACCGATACCGCCGAGATTGAGCGGATGTTTCCAATCAATCGTGCCTTTGCCGGCCTGTGTTTCGCCGAAAGGAATACCGAATTTTTCAGCAAATGCTTTAAATTCTTCTTCGGCTTCGGAATATTTGACGCCGCCGCCAAAAATAAGAATCGGTTTTTTCTTGTTTTTAATCAGTTCAACTGCTTCTTGAATAGCACGAGCTGTAGGACGGGGACGGTCGATATGATGTACCCGTTTTTTGAAGAAATATTCCGGATAGTCATACGCTTCGCCTTCTACGTCCTGCGGCAGTGCGAGGCAGACAGCACCTGTTTCAGCAGGATCTGCCAATACACGCATAGCATGGATAGCAGCCTGCATGAGGATTTCCGGACGCGTAATGCGGTCCCAGTATTTGCAGACAGCTTTGAATGCGTCGTTTGTCGTCACGCTCAAGTTGTTTGGCTGTTCCATCTGCTGCAGTACCGGGTCCGGCTGACGGTCGGCATAGGTATCGCCCGGTAAGAACAATACAGGAATGCAGTTGGCTGTAGCCGTTGCCGCTGCTACAATCATGTTGGCAGCGCCGGGGCCTACAGACGACGTGCAGGCATACATCTGTTTACGGCGTTTTTGTTTTGCAAAACCCATTGCCGTATGTGCCATACCCTGTTCATTACGGCCCATATGGACGATGAGATGGCCTGGATCTTCTTCCAACGCCTGTCCCAAGCCGACTACATTGCCGTGGCCAAAAATACCGAATACACCTTCAAACATCGGCGTTTCTTTGCCGTCAAATTCAATATACTGATTATTGAGAAACTTAACGAGAGCCTGCGCTACCGTCAGTCTAATTGTCTTTGCCATGATACTCTCCTTTTATAAAGAAACTGTTATTTATGCGGTTCCCAGATTTTAGCGTCTTTATCAAGCAGCCATACATGTTCCGGTACGTCTGTACGCGTCTTTTTCCAAGGGTCGTTGGGGAGATGACGAATCATCCAGCTGTACCACATCGCATAGCCCGGAGCTGCGACCTGCGGATGCATATAGCCGCTGGAAAGTTCAGACCATGTGTTTTGTTTAATCATGAACACGTTGTCGCCAATAAAGCATGCGCCAAAGCCCTGCGGTTTATCAAATTTATAGGTATATACTTCCGGCTGCGGATGGGTGTGGGGAATATAGCCGGACCAACGGCCTGGGCTGGTAATAACTTCGCCGTTGACCATGTTGGAATACGGTGCGTTGTCATAGTCAAAAATCGTACGGACAGTCCGTTCTGCTGTGGAGTTCCAAACGCCCTGGCCAAAAATATCGCACTGTACGTCTTCCGGACGGTAAAATACTGGTTCAAAATCTTTTTCATTGACCGTTTTCTGAATCAATACTTCTGAAACAGTCAACGCTTTGATAACAACTTTTTTGCCGTGCGGTACATGGAGACAGAACGGATTTTCATCAAAAATAGAATCGCGGTGCATGACTTCCGTTTTGCCGTCCCACGTAATTTCTACCTTGCCGGTAACGATGACAAACGCCGTTTCCTGCAGTGCGTCTTCAAATTCGACGATTTCATTGGCATCCATTTCCTGATAGCCAATATCCATGAGCATATCGCTGTGACGAGTCGTCATTTCGTTATAGCCGTGTTTTAATTCGCCTAATTCACCGAGTCTCATATTCTGTCTCTCCAATCCAATTCTGTAATAACTTTTTCATCTTTATGTTCTTCCATAAATGCGTCAATCTGCGCAACAGTCTGCATAGCGTTGGAGCAGCTGTGGCTGGCTACGACCATGGCAGCATGGGCTGTGCCGTACTGCAGAGCTTTAGGAACTTCCCAGCCGTGGAGAAGACCATGGATAAATGCGCTGCCGTATGCGTCACCGCCGCCGAAGGATTTCAGCAGTTTGATATGGTAGGATTCTACTTTGTATGCGTGCTGATCTGCTGTATAACCGATAGACCCTTTTTTACCGTGTTTGATGATGACGATTTTGCTGCCGGAAGCGATATATTTTTCAGCCAATTCATGGTCAGGAATACCGCTGTCTGCCGGAAGACCTTCTGTCAAATCGATTTCTTCACGAGAGCCGATTACAATATCACTCTGGCTGGCTACGATAGAATAGTAAATGGAAATATCTTCTTTGGATTTCCATGTATATTCACGATAGTCAACGTCGAAAATAACTTTGACGCCGTGTTTTTTGGCATAGCGAAGTGCGAGCAGGCAGGCTTCACGGGACGGGCTGGCAGCCAATGCCGTGCCGGAAATTAAAAGAATTTTGCTGTCTGCAATATATTCTTCCGATACATCCTGCGGCGTAATCATGAGGTCAGCAGCCTGATTGCGGTACATGAGAATCTGGCTGTCTGTCGGGCTGGAAATTTCCGTAAAGGTCAAGCCTAATTTTTCGCCGTTTTTAGCACGGGTCATCTGGGTCGTATCAATGCCGCGTTCGTTGAAATAGTTGATGATAAAATCGCCAAACTGGTCATCGGATACGCAGCCAATAAAGCCAACGTTGTTGCCCAATTTATTGATGCCTACTGCGAGGTTTGCCGGAGAGCCGCCGAGATACATAGAAAAAGTTTCTACTTTATCCAGCGTACGGTTTAATTCGTTCGGATTGAAGTCGATAGTAGCGCGGCCAATGAGAACGATATCTCTTTTTTTAGATTGATCAAATTCAATAAGTGCCATGGTCTGTCTCCTTATAGTCTATTTTTCTGATTAAAAATCAACATATGTTTTTTGATATTTTCATATGCGCCTTGAACGGCTGCATCACTGATATCAAAGTAGTTTGCTTTCGGATTGGCAGCTACCGTCTGTTTGATATGGCTGGCTACGCTGTCATACGATGCCGTTGCAATATTAATTTTTTTGATGCCGTTGTGCAGGCAGTTGTGGAAATCATCTTCCGTAAGGCCCGTGCCGCCGTGAAGTACCAGCGGACATTTGACAACAGCAGCGATTTCTTTCAGTCGGTCAATGCGGAGCTGCGGTTTCTGCGTATAGTTGCCATGTGCCGTGCCGATAGCGACAGCTAAGGCATCTACACCGGTTTCTTCCGAAAACCGTACGGCTTCGTCGACGCTGGTGACCAAGACATCCACGCTCTTGTAATCGCCTTCGGCACCGCCGACGCGGCCGATTTCGGCTTCTACAGAGGCACCGTAAGATTCGGCCATCCGTTTGACTTCTTTCGTCAATCGGATATTTTCATCCAACGGATATTTAGAGCCGTCAAACATAACAGACGTAAACCCTAATGCCAATGCCAGGTGAATGGTTTCCAATGTCGCACCGTGATCTAAATGAACGGCTACCGGCACATGGGCTTTTTTGCCTGCGGCTACCATAATCGGTCCCAGCAGTTCCAACGGAGAATATTTCAAACGGCCTTCTGCAATTTGAATGATAAGCGGTGTCTGTATTTCTTCTGCGGCTTTGATGGCACCCATAGCCATTTCCATGTTGGACACATTAAACGCGCCAATCGCATAGGAATTGTCTTTGACAGAGCCCAATACTTCTTTTAACGCAACTAATGACATTCGTCTCGAATCCTTTCTGCTGCTTAGTACAATTTCTTGTAGATTTCGATAAGGTCTTCTTTGGAAGGAATACGCATCGTATTCTGCGGGCTGCCGCTTTCCAATGCATCGCTTGCCATTTTATCAAGCTGTGCAAAGAAATCTTCTTTGGCAACACCCAATTCTGCCAATGTCGGAATACCGACTTCTTTGCAGAAACGTGTTACTTCTTTGACAAATGCCTGTGCAGCTTCTTCATCCGGCGTATTTTCATCTGCTACGCCCATGATGCGGCCAATCGTAGCAAAGCGGTCTGTTTTTTCTTTGATAGCAAATTCCATGCAGGCCGGCAGTAAAATAGCGTTGGATACGCCGTGAGCAATATGGAACAACGCGCCAATCGGACGGCTCATGCCGTGGACAATCGTAACGGAAGCATTAGTAAATGCAATGCCGGCTTCCAAAGCAGCTACGGACATCTGCATGCGTGCTTCTACATTCTGGCCGTCTTTGTAGCAAATCGGCAGATTTTTATGAATCTTTTTGATAGCAGATAAAGCAAACATATCTGTCATCGGAATGGCTTTGCGGGAGGTGTAGGCTTCGATAACGTGCGTCAACGCATCAATACCTGTTGCGGCCGTAACTTTCGGAGGAGCCGTCATCGTAAATGTCGGATCGACAACAGCCAAATCCGGAATCAGGGACGGGCCGCCGAGAAGCATTTTTACGTTGGTTTCCGTATCTGCAATAATCGTGTTTTTAGTTGCTTCGGAGCCTGTGCCAGCTGTTGTCGGAATAGCGACAATAAACGGAACGGGCATGTCAATAACGGTATGCATGTAATCGCGGAGTTTGCCAGGGCAGACGGTAAGCATTGCAATCGCTTTCGCTGTATCCATCGGGCTGCCGCCGCCTAAAGCAATCAGGAAATCACAGCCTTCTTCCTGATAGATTTTCAAGCCTTCATCGACGATAATGTCAGTAGGTTCTGTATTAGAGCCATCATAAATAACATAGGGAACATTGGCTGCTTTTAACGCGTTTTCTACTTTAGCAGCATTGCCGAATTTTACCATCATCTGGTCAGTAACGATAAGGGCTTTTTTGCCTTTGCCTTGAATATGCTGACCTAATTCTGCAATAACGTTGGGCCCGGAAATGATTTTGCGGGGCATCATAAATACTTCTGACATGATAATCTCTCCTTCGATAACATCAGTTACTTGTTTTGGTTATGTTTTGGCTTAATTTATATGTATAATGTAACACTTAATCATTTATCAGTCAATATTTGTTCATCAATTTTTCTCAAAAAAAGCAAAATACTAAAGTTTTTTATTCAAAAAGTGACAAATATTGCCATTAAGTTGTACCCCCCCCCCCCTGCTATTTTACTCATCATTTTACAAAGAATATATTGTATTTGTTGTTGTCTTTTGGGAAAATTTCCTATATAATCAAAGATACAATAACATTATATTTTTTATAGTCTACTAGTACTGTATCACAGCATGATAGCATACAAGTTTTTATATACTGCAAATCCAACGAGAAAGGTACATCATTTTTATGAAAATTACGCGAATCAACAATATACAAAAAATGTTGGAAAAAGAACACAGTCTTTCCATCAATCACCTTTGCGAAGTCTTTAATGTCTCCAAAAATACAATCCGCCGCGATATCGCCGAATTGGACAAGCGAGGACTGATCAACAAAGTCTACGGCGGTATTACGCTGAAAGAAACGGATTCCATCGAACCGTTTACACAGCGCCAATCCAAAAACTCCCTGAAAAAACAGAGAGTTGCACAGATGGCCGCTTCCTTAGTAGATGACAACGATGTCATTTTTATTGATTCCGGCACGACAACGCTTCACATGATTCCCTATCTGCTGGATAAAAAAAATCTGACGATTATCACGGCCAGCGTCAATGTCATCAATGCCGCCATTTCCTGCGCTTCATCCAAGACATTCAACCTCATCGCAACAGGCGGTACGCTCTATTATCCGTCCATGGCCTTTGTCGGCCCCAGTGTGCTTCATTGCCTGGATAATTACAACATATCCAAAATCTTTTTGGCTTCAACGGGCATCTCCATTGAAAACGGAGCGACCAATGCCTCCATTGCCGAAAATGAAATCAAGAAAAAACTGATTCAAAAACCGGGTGAAAAACATTTGCTCATCGATTCATCCAAACTGGACGTCACATCGCTGATGACGTTTTGTCCCTTGACCGATTTGGACAGCATCATTCTCGACAGTCCTGCACCGGACAAATACATCCAATACTGCAAAAAGAATCATATTCAGCTCCTCGTTGCACCGGAAGAATATGTATAAACCAACTGAATACATCAAAAGACCACGTTCTCTGCATTATCCAGTGCAGAGAACGTGGTCTTTTATTAGTACCCTATTTTCAGTATTTCACTATACCAGCTTATTATCTTGCGCGATTTTTTGGATTTGTTCTATGGAATACGATGTAATTTTGGCTATAAGAGAAAAATCCATGCCTTCCCGTATCATTCCGATGATACTAGATTTTATACCCTCTTCCTTACCCTGCTGATATCCCAGCATTCGTTCATCATGCAAATTCATTTCGTATTTCATATACTCACCCCGCAGTTCTTTATCTTGTTTAATTCTCGTAATTTCGTTATCGATTTCACCAGTAAATTCATCGACAACAGTATGTTCCCGAACATACTGCAAAAAATTTTTAGTATGTGCCGTTACGTCACCATGCGTTCCCATGGCATTAAGAAAGAGTATGGTTGTATCGTCCGGCAACAATACTGTTTTATCCTCCTGACAGGTTCTGCGGAAGGTATAGACATATTCGCCTCGGGCAAAACAGTCAAAACCGCAAATAAAAATAATATACGTCGCGGCCAGTTCATCATAGGATTGGCCCTTTTGCAGCATGTCCATATCCATCACAGCTTGATAATACCGTGTGCGCTTGGGAAGCAGTGATTCATGAGTCTGCAAATTGACGACATCCGCAGCCTGCATCTCAATATTATATCGCGTGTGCTTTTCATCTTGGGCGACAACATCCATGCGAATGCCTTTGCTCGCCTGATAGATATCCATCGTTTTTTCTACTTCCACAAAAGTCAGCGTTTCAATCTGGATCTGTAAGATTTCTTCAATCAATCGCTTGCAAATCCGCTTGTTTCCCATAACCTTTTTAAACAAAAAGTCATTTTGAATGGTTAAGTTGTCAAAATTGTTTTTCATTGCTTCATCTCCTTGTATTATATCATTTTTCTCGATATAAATACTATAGCAGACAAAGATTAAAAGAAGATTAAAACTACATTAGAATTAGATTAAAAAAAAGCAGCCGCACTGCTGCTTTTTTTCTTATACAAAAAAACCGCCCATTACTGAGCGGTTTTTTCTGTATGTAGATTCTATTGTCTTCTGCCGAAGCGGAATGATTAGAATGCGAATACGAACTGAGCGCGTGTTTGTTCGTCCAAATCGTCGTTGCCAGTTTTAACGCTGGAAGAGAAGGACTGCATAATGTTGAACTGTGCATTCTTAGCGAATGTGTAGTCAATACCTACGCCCCAAGATTTCATGTTGTCCATCAAGCCGATAGTTCTCCAGGAGTTACCAACTGCACCGATGAAAGCACCGTCTGCAGCGTTGATGTATTCAACCCACATATCCCAAGATTTCGGAGCTGCCATGGAAGCTTTGCCATACTGCAATTTACCAATCCAGAGATCTGCACTGCTGTCGTTGTCAACATTTTTGTGGCTGCCACTGAAGTTTACGTTTTCGTAGTTAACGAGAGCATTCCATTTGGAGCCGAAGTTGTAGGATACATAAGCACCCCAGAGGTCATCAGCAATGAAGTTGTTGCTCTTTTGAGCGCCGTTAAAGCTGTTGTAGTATACACCAGCGGAAGAGCCGTTGCCGAAGAAGCCATCAATTTCGCCGTAGCCAGTTTTTACACCAAGTGCACTGCGGCCATCATAGCTCTGAGAAGAGCCATCTTCTTTAAATTTACCATAGCCAGCTGTTACAGCGACTTTGCCGTTGTTGTATTTCAATTCAGCGCGGTCAAATACATCGCCGGAGTTGTAGCTATAGCCGTTGCCGATTTTGTAAGCGTCTGTACGGCCAACGCTGGCTGTCCAGTTCTGACCCAATTTAGTGTCTACTTTAGCCATATCTGTGTAAACATCAGATTTTTCTCCATTAGATGCTGCATCATTATTGCTAAAATTATGGTTGTTAGAGCTAATGCCGTAGGTAACTGTCGTGCGGTCGTTAACGTTAGCGTTTGCACGAAGACGGATACGATAATCCCAAGAATTATCATTTTCTTTAACTTTGTCCATGTAACGATAACGGATACGAGCGTCACCTGTGAGTTTTACGTTGCCAACTTTGTTTTCGAGGTTGGATACGCGAACGCCGAGGTTGTTGAGTTCGTCAGCATATTCATCAGCCAATTTGTTGATGAGTGCGCGCTGTTCAACAGAAGCTTTGTCCATGTGAGCCATAGCTTTTGCTACCATTTCAGCTGCTTCATAACGAGTGATGTTGCGGCCGCCCTGGAAGTAAGAGCCGTCAACGCCCTGAACGATACCAGCGTCAGCGAGTTCTACGACGGATTTGTATGCCCAGCTGTCGGACGGTACATCAACAAACGGGTTAGCTGCGAATGCGCAAGTAGCACCTACAGCCATTGTTGCAACTAATGCTGCTAATACTTTTGTTTTCATTGTGAAATTACCCCTTTTCAAAAAATAAAACTAACTCTTGATCGGTCTTGCTTCGTTACTGTCGAGCGTATAAAGGTATTTTCACAAGGGTTCATTGGCGAGTTGTCCTAGTTTCCTCTCTTTTACTGCCTCGTGAGCATAATCTTTATGTACTCTGTAAAAGGCTGCTGCCTACGGGTACGCAACATATGCATAACCGTACCACAACCTTACGTACATTATACAAGAGGCCATCTATTCTTCCCAATGCTTAAAAATATGGCAGCCTATACATTATTGGTATTGGTCAATCTTATGCCCATAATAGTAAAATAATGATAAAGAAATATGCTCTAAACTTTATCATTATTGAGCAATACTATCCACCCTATTCCTATTATGTATTGTCTTATGTATCTTTTTTGCCAATACTACTCGCATTGATTCAGGTGATTGACGTGAAGCTGCGCTCAGAAGAACGGAAAGAAAAACGCATACAGGAACGCAAACAAGAAATTCTGCGCGTTGCCATAACATTGTATAAAGATATGAAATTATCAGACATTACGATGAAGGACATCAGCCTACGGATTTCATTCAGCCGCGCATCGATTTACAACTATTTCCCTACCAAGGAATCTATCTTCCTCGCTTTTTTGACAGAAGAAGTGACGGCCTGGGATAAAGAGCTGCGCGATATAGAAGAATCAAATATGATTTTGTCACGCCATGATTTTTGTAAAGCTCTGGCTGACTCCCTGCAGCATCGGCAGACGATGCTGCAGCTTTTATCGTCTGATTGGGGTGGACTAAAGGACAGCGTTGAAGAACAGGATTTAATCTCGTTTTACAGTCATTGGGATATGGCTTGGGACAGCCTGCGCCAATGCATGAAGCGTTTTTTACCTGCCCTGAATAAGAAAAAGCAAGATGAATTTATGCTGTGTCTGTCGGCATATATGTATGGGTTATATCCGCTGTCCATCCTTTCTGAAAGAGAAAAGAACGCCATGGAAGCGGCCCATATGCTGTATCGTCCCATCTCAATATTTGACGCCGCATACATGGGTATTGATAAATTTTTGCCAAAGTAGGTGAACATCATGGAATTACGAATGCTGAGGTATTTCTTGGCAGTCGCAGAAGAAGGAAATATGACAAAAGCTGCTCAGCATTTACACTTGACGCAGCCTACGCTGTCCCGGCAGATTATGCAGCTGGAAGAAGAATTGGGCGTCCCCCTCTTGGACCGCAAAGAAAATCTGGCACTCACAGAAAATGGGCTGCTTATGAAAAAACGAGCAGAAGAAATTCTTTCGCTTGTCGCTAAAACGAAAAATGAATTTACTACTGTTTTAGAACGATTGTCCGGGACCATTCACATTGGCTGCGGCGAATTTGCCGCAGCTGCCAAATTAGCACATATACTGGCTGATTTTCAGCAGCAGCATACAAACGTGTATTTTGAAATCCATACGGGAGATTTTGACACGCTGATGCAAAAGCTGAAAAATGAAGAGCTGGATATCATCATCACCCTGCAGTCTGCAGCGTCAGAACATGCTATCGATGTCTTTCCCCTTCCCTGGCAGGAACAACTGGGCATTTTTACTGATGATGAGGCATTAACACAACATGCCGGCATTTCGACTGCGGATATTGCCGAACGTCCCCTTCTCGTTCCTTCTTCGCGGCTGGAAATGAGTTTTATACTGGACTGGCTGCAGGAAGAACGCAGCAGCCTGCATTTCATCGGCGAAGGCAACACCTTATATAATAAGATATTATTAGGCTCTGCTACGCACGGTCTGATTTTCTCCTATCAACCGCAGGAACAGACAGCCAATCCTTCGCCGCACTCGATGCACTGGAAACCGCTCTCACCGCCCTGTCATATTCCGCTCTGCATGAGCTGGAAAAAAGATGCCGGTCAGTCGGACACTGTCAAAGCCTGCATTGCCTATATCAAAGAATCTGTAAGCAGGGAGTAGTGGTCAGTAGTTAGTGAGTAGTCTATAGTTAACTACATGAAAAGGGATTGCAACAAAATGAGCATTTTTAGCTTATTTTGTTGCAATCCCTTTTCTATATCGTTTTACGTACGTAATGCATAGCATTACAATTTATTTACTTCAAACTTCAAACTAAAAACTTTTAAAGGAGGAGTATTGTATATCATAGCATAAAAGTGTTATGTTACAGCCCCTTTTCATGTCATATTCCTACTGCTTGCCATGCAGTACCTGCAACATGTCCCGCAGCGTTTCTATGTCTAGTTGGCCCGGAGCCGATGCTTTCTTGGCTGCGCCAAAGGTCATGGCTGAACCAAATACTTCGCCGCTGATACGGCTGATGACGCCCAGCTGTCCCATGGACATCGTAATAAGCGGTTCATTAGGATACAGCGTTTTGACATGTTCGGTTGCCTGCAGCAGCGTCAATACATCATGAGCACACAAGGGCATGCAAGCCAGTTTGGCTGCATCGGCACCTTGCTGCTTCATCCCCAGCAGTCGCTGTACGATTTCTTCAAACGGCGGTGTTTTTTGGAAATCATGGCTGCTCATGACAATCGTTACGCCTTTTTCTTTGGCTAGACGTATAACTGGCTCCATGCATTCCCGGCTGCGGAAATATTCGATATCAATGGCATCAATCAGCCCGGACTGTACAGCCTGCGTCAAGAGCGCCGCATAGTCACAATCTGAAATTGCTGCTTCACCGCCTTCTGCCTTCGTGCGAAAGGTAAACAGCAAAGGACTGTGCGAAAGTACCTGCCGCACAGCTTGCAAGGCAACCATCATCATGCCGTTCTGCATCACGCCGTGAAGAAAATCAACGCGAAATTCCACGACATCATAGGGCTTATCCTGCAAATACCGGCACTCCTCCTGCAGGGCATCTATCGTCTGTCCCACTAAGGGGACGCAGATTTTGGGAATTTGATTATCCAGCGGAACGTTTCCTATATATATCATATGAGTCTATCTCCTTTATAGTATAGCTTAGTATACCATATAAACCAGGGATTGCGAACCACTTTTATGAATGAAAGCACTGCCCATTTCGGATGACCAGCGTAGTACTGTTTCGTACTGCACTGTTTTATTTCACAGATTCCAGCCGATGAATTTTTCCTACGATAAAGACCAGGGACAAAACACCTACGGCAGCAACAGCACTAATAAAAACCATGGCACTAACAAACGTCCCTGTCATCTGCAGCATAATACCAATGACAATGGGCGTGACGATACCGGCCAGATTGCCGATAAAGCTGAATATGCCGCCGGCAATGCCCATCGAATCTGTTGGCGCAATATCGCCGACAGTACTCCAAATAATCGCTGCCATGCCTTGTCCAAAAAAGGAAAACGCCATAATCGCAATGATGACATTCAACGAATCAAAATAATTGGCCGCCATAATAGACATGGAGCAGACCAAGCCGCAGCCAATAGGCAGCTTGCGGGCCATCGACAAAGACACGCCTTTTTTCAGCATATAATCAGACCAGCGCCCGCCCAGCAATACGCCGCACAAGGCCCCAATATACGGAATGACGGCATAGAAACCGGCTTTGAGCATCGGCATATGCTTGGCCATCATTAAATATGTTGGAAACCAAGTCAGGAAAAAATACATGGTACTCGTATTCGCAAACTGTGTGATGTAAATTCCTACGAGCTGGCGATGCCGAAACAACTCTTTTATTTGGGCAACCGTAATTTTCTGAGACGTACCAGCCGCTTCCGCCTGGCCGCCGCCTTCACGAATATATGTCAGTTCCGCTTCATTTACACCTTGACAGTCCTTAGGATCGCGGTAGAGAATGTACCAAAAAACACTGGCGATAATGCCGACACAGCCTGTGACATAAAAAATTTCACGCCAGCCAAAGACATCCAAAATCCAAAACAGAACAGGCGTCAAAAAAGACAAGCCGATAAATTCTGCTGCCGTATAAATGGACGTAGCCGTAGCCCGTTCTTTGTCAGGGAACCATGCCGATACGACGCGGTTGTTGGTTGGAAATGCCGGGGCTTCTGCGGCACCGATAGCCAAGCGAATGCCAAACAAAGACGCAAAACTGCTGCCCAGTCCCATAACCATCGTAAACAACGACCAAAAGAACAAGGAAACGGTGTAGGCAATCCGCGGGCCGAATCGTTCTAAAAAATAGCCGCCTGGTACCTGCATGAGGGCATATGCCCAGGCAAAGGCAGATAAGAGCATCCCCATTGCGGCTGCGCCGAATCCCAGTTCTTCACTCATACTAGAGGCTGCTACAGCCATATTGGTTCTGTCCAAGTAATTGATAGCCGTCAAAATAAAAATCAAGGATAACATAAACCATCGTTTATTCGTCTTTTTTATCCTATCTTTTCTTATTTTTTCTTGTCCGTTCATACTATGCTCCTTTTTTATTTGTTATTTTTTTCACATATAAATGTATAGAAAAAAGAAAAAGAAGAAATGTAATATACGATATGCATGATGCATATTCCTTAACAAAATTAGTCCCACTTTCCTAAGGAATATGCATCATTTTTTGCCAAAGGCAAAGCAGAAACCATAAAAAAACAGTTTCTGCTTTTTTCTTTTTACACGTTTTTCTTTTTCGAAACATTGACAAACAATGCCAAAAGCACACTCAGCAAGGTAATGGCAATGTTGAAAAGAATGACGTACAGCGGGCCATGGCTTGTTCCGATAGAACCGGCCGCAGATACGCCAGCCCAAGTGCCAATACTGGACATGACCATAACGACACTAATAATGGTTCCTTTAAGTTTGGGAAACAAATCACTGACAACGGCTGTAACGAGCTGCAGCACGCCGCCGGCTGCTGAATACCCAAGAACAAAGCCGCCAACAATGGCAAGCATCGGGGTCTGTACAAAGAACAAGATAACCAGCATAGCCAAGGCAATCGCCGGATACAAGAGCAAAAGCCGAATGGATTTGACGACTTTATCTGCGATGACAGCTGATATCAAGACGGCAGCGACAATGCCGATGGAATAATAAGACTGAATTACTGCCGGGTTTTCCAAGCCTGCCATACGTCCAAATTCCTGATTGCAGTTTACCCAAATTTGGAAGGTCGCTGTTGTCGTAAAGCCCATAATAATCAAGGCAATGCTGGCCGGTGTAAAGTGAATATCTTTTAATTCCTGAATAAAGGATTTCTTTTCGCCAGTTACAGCAGCGGCTGTCATCTTAGGGAACGGCATGACAAACGTCAATACAGTCAATACAGCACAAAGAATCGGAAATGCATAGAATAAGGTCGTGTACGGCATGCCGTTAGAAGCGACGAACAAGATGAGTATGGGAAGAATAAACTGTCCCATTGCCACAAAAAGTTTGGTCAAGACGCTGGCAAAAGCCGTCCGTCCTACAAAGATTTCCATAACAGCCGGCATGACGCCGCCGTTGGAAAATGCATTGGCAATACCGCCAATGAGACCAAAGATATAGGCCATTTGCAGGTTTGTCGAAAAAACCATGCCTAAAAAGAAAATGCCGTAGCAAATACTGCCGACAGCCGCGACAATGCGGCGGCCAATGCGGTCTGACAAGGGTCCTGAAACAAAACTGCCGAGCAAGCAGCCCAAGCCGAGCGAAGCAGCAACCCAAACAACACCGCTGGCATCAAACGTGCCATTAGCCAGCTGCACAGCTCCCCACTGGGAGGCAAAGTCCTGTTTATACTGCCCAAGAATAGAGGCCGCTACGCCTAATACTAAATAGTTCAGGTATAATACAATAGCAGTAAGATACAATCTACCGTTGCTTGTTTTCTCCATGATGATGTCCTCCTGTCATGACGGCAGTCCCTAACAGCTAGAGACTGCCCCATTGACATTGATGATATGAGAAATATAAAGTGAGCTGTGTTTAGATAGACAAGGCCGCATCCAATCCTTCACCGGTAGCCAGCATCGCATTGCCTGGCGCTTTGACGGCTTCTCCGATGACAAAGGTCTTAGCAAACTGGGATACTTCTTCTTCCAGCGGATTATAGCTGCGCGAACCCATCGCCAGAACAATCGTATCAAAGCCGCGCAGTTCGCCTGCCGTTCCGTCTGCTTTGGTATACGATACACCATCTTGATAGAATTGTCCTACTTTGGCACCCGGTACGAGCTGCACGCCGTGACGGGCAAAGTCTTGGAAAATAAAGACGCGGTTTTCGTTGCTGACATCACCGGCAATCGTATCTTTCATTTCGATGACAGCTACGTCATGACCTCGTTCGCACAAGAATTCAGCCGCTTCACAGCCTACCATGCCGCCGCCGACAACAAGGGCTTTTTTACCGGCATTGGCTTTGCCTTCCAACAAATCCTGGGCCGTAACATAGCCGCAGTCTGCCAATCCAGGAATCGGAAGAATCAGCGGGTTGGAGCCAGTAGCCAAAATAACAGCATCGGGATTCATGCTTTTGATCAGTTCCGGTGTCGCTTCTGTATTCGTGCGAATGGTAACACCCAGTTCTTCACAAGCTACGATAAAACTGCGGATAGCACCTGTCAGATCGCCTTTTTCAGCCGGAAAAGCTGCGATGTAAAAATTACCGCCAAGATTTTCGTTTTTTTCAAGTAAGGTAACAGTATGACCGCGCATTGCGCACATTTTGGCTGCATACAAGCCGCCGGGGCCGCCGCCAACAACGACAACGTGTTTCGGTTCTGCCGCCTTAGTAATTTCCGTTTCACGGCCTACGCAGGGATTGACTGCACAGGTAATGGGCTCACCTTTAAACATTTTTGGCACGCATCCCAACAAACAGCCGATGCAAGGCGTAACTTTTTCATATTCTTCCTGTTTTACTTTATTTGGCAGTTCTGGATCTGCAATGCTTTGACGGCCAAAGGCAATGATATCTGCTCGGTTTTGACGGACAAGCAGTTCTGCGTACTGTACGTCTGTATACCGGCCTACTGTAATGACAGGAATCGTCACAGCCTGTTTGATTTCCGTGACAAGCGGTGCGCTGAAACCGCCGTGTACGGCGCCGGGCGCCCACATAAATTCGTCATGTACATGGACAGCACGGCTGACATGGATGGCATCTACGCCGCATTCTTCTTCCAAATAGGAAGCAACCGCTGCCGCATCCTGCACGGTTTGCCCGCCTTCAATATCATCGCTGGCATTAATGCGACAGAGAATCGGCAAGGTGCCATGCGTCTTTTGGCGGATATTTTCGATAATCAGCTTAATAAGACGCATACGGTTTTCAAAGCAGCCGCCGAATTCATCCAAGCGGTTGTTGGTTCGTGCAGAAATAAAGGTGCTGACCAGATAGCCATGCGCACAATGTACTTCGACCATATCGATGCCGGCACGCTGTGCCCGCGCGGCTGCATCGCCGTAACATTCAATCAACTTGTAAATTTCTTCACGGGAAATGGCTACTGGTACTTCCCGGCCGCTGGACGGCGCAATCGCACTGGCAGCTTTCAACGGATAGCCGGTAAGTTTGGAATTTCCTTCCGGACCGGCATGCTGCAGCTGAATCGAAACTTTAGCGCCGTATTTATGACACGCATCAGCCACCATGCGGAAGCTGTCTACTGTTTCGTCAGAATACAAGCAAGGTTTTCTCGGACCACCTTTTGCTTCTTTGTAGACAACAGTAGATTCAATTGTAATCAAGCCATAGCCGCCTTTAGCACGCGCACCATAGTACGCTGCAGATTTTTCACTTAATGTGCCATCTGTATTAGCAAAATTGTTGCCCATAGGCGGAACTGCAAATCGGTTAGGAACCGTAACGCTGCCAATCTGGATGGGAGAAAACATTGCTTTGTATCTCACGAGAATTCACTCCTTATCGTATTAAACACACTATGCTGTACTATTCCGCAAAAAATTCAGCTTCTACTTCTTTCCAAGGCATATCTTTGCCTGTAAAGAGTTTGAACGCTTCTACACCCTGCCATAAGAGCATGCCGATACCGCCGATAGCTGCTTTGCAGCCAGCTTTTTTAGCTTCCTGAATCAGAACGGTTTCGCGAGGATTGTAAACTGTATCAGCTACGACGAGATCTTTGCGAAGGTATTCCGGATGAATGAGGCTGTCGTCATCGAGCGGTTTCATGCCCATTTTAGTGGCGTTGACAAGAATGTCAGCTTCTGCAACAGCATTTTTCAATGCTTCGGCATCTGCCATATCATGCACGGATACGCTGCATGTCGGTACGGCTTCTTTCAATTTAGCCGCTGTATCTTCTGCGTTAGCATAAAAACTATCTTTGATGTTGAAAATCTTGAGCTCTGCCGCGCCGTCCAAAGCTGTCTGTACAGCAATCGCCGTAGCTGCGCCGCCGGCACCTAAGAGAACGATTTTTTTACCTTTTACTTCTTCACCGTGCTGCTGCAGATTGCGGACAAAACCAATACCGTCTGTATTGTGACCGATTAATTTTCCTTCTTCTGTAACAACGACCGTATTGCTGGCGCCGATTAATTTGGCCGCCGGAGATACTTCATCAAGATAGTTCAATACTTCCCGTTTGCAGGGCATCGTAATGTTGAAACCGCCGACATGGAATGTACGAATCGCGGCAATGCCTTCAGCCAATTTATCCAATGGAATATCAAACGCAAGATATGCAGCATCAATACCCAATTTAGCGAATGTGTAATTGTACATTGCCGGAGAACCGGAATGACCAACAGGGGATCCGATCAAGCAAAATAAACGTGTGTGTCCAGAAATTCTAGCTTCCATGATATATTCTCCTTTATATATAAAACATTAAATAATTGATGACGATACGTCGGGACCTGTACTGACAGGCCCCCAAAACGTTTCAGTTCGTTTCTGCTTATTTTTCCAATACTTCCGGCCAAGCTTTTGCCAGTACCGCTTTCGTATTGGTAAAGTTATGTACTGCTGCTTCACGAACGCCTTTGGCAAGAATAGCATCGCTGATAACTTCTACGCCGACAACAGCCGGTTTAATGCCTTTATTCTTAATCATTTCTACAAACGCTTCGGTGCAGCCAATGCCCGTGCCGGGAGCCAGGCGGTCATGCATGGATTCATCACGCAGGATGGACGGTGCATACGGACGTTCCCAAACATCGTTAATCTGAATGGATACGACTTTATCAGCCGGTACCTCTTTGAGTACATCCAAATCAATCGGCTGGTTGGCACGAACCCAATGCCAAGTGTCCAGAATCAGTTTTGCATTGTCGCAGCCCGATTCTTTAACGACAGCCCAGGCTTTTTTTACATCGGGCAAGCCGCTGTACGGCATCGGTTCTACACCGATCGTATATTGGCCGGCACGCTGGCAGAGTTCTTTCAATTTCTGTGCCGTGTGTTCTACCGAGTAGTTTTCCATCAAACCGCAGTTGATATGATTGACACCAAACAACCGGCACATGTGGAAGCACATCTGTTCTTTGTATTTCTGTTCATACGAACGGTGGTCTTCTGCCCATTGTACAATGTATTCTACTTCGGTTACTTTCATGTCATATTTTTTCAAAATAGCCAAAATATCTTCATCATGCAGTCCTTCGTTGAGCGCATCGACATAGGTTTCGGCACGAAGGCCAATACCTTCAAATCCAGCATCTTTTGCCGCACTGACACGTTCTTCAAATGTGCACTGATCTCCTAATGTCCAGGAGCTAACGGTAATCGGGAATTGTTTAGACATAATGTAAGCATCTCCTTGTATGTACTTGTATTTTCAAAATAGACTAAATAGTGTATTGTCACTGCTGATGGGAAAGACCATTGTGAAAAATTTACCTTACTCCGGTACATGTCCGCATCGGTAACTCTGGACACATCGTATCATCGCCTTTACCTTTTAACAAATCGATTATTTTTATTTTTCCATAGATTGTATCTATAGGTTGTGATATACTTTGGACAAGGAGGAATGTATTATGAATTTATCGCAACTTAGATATTTCGTAAAACTAGCTCATGAAAAACACTATACCAAAGCCGCAGCCCAGCTGTGTATTACCCAGCCTAGTCTTAGTCATGCCATATCAACACTGGAAAAAGAATTAGGGGTCCGTCTTTTTGAAAAACACAACAGAAATACCGAACTAACCGTCTGCGGCAGACAGTTTCTCATGACAGCAGAAAATACCCTGAATGTACTTGACAGCGGCATCCAGGCTCTTGCCCGCACGGCCCGCGGTGAAGGACTGGTACGCATTGGCCTGCTGCGGACACTGGGCATCAATTATATTCCGGAGCTTATTGCCCGCTATCACAAAGAAATGGGCGATAATCACGTAGAATTTACATTTGAAGTCGATTTATCTCCCCGCCTCCTGCAGGATTTATTGGAGCACAAACTAGACGTTGTTTTTGCATCCAAACCTGTTGCCAGTACGGCTTTTCGCTGTGAAGCCATCGAAAAGCAAGACCTGGTTCTCATCGTCCCCAAAGAGCATCCGCTGGCAGACCATTATACAATTAACCTCAAGGAAACTGCGCCGTATCCGTATATTGCCTTCAATAAAAAATCAGGTCTGCGGACGATTATCAATGAAATGTTCGAACGTGCCGGCATCGAGCCGCATATTGCTTACGAAATCTCAGAAGACGAAGTCATTGCCGGTATGGTCGCCCGCAATTTCGGTATTTCCGTTGTTCCCTTCATGGATTTACTGCTGCAGCTGAATGTTAAAATACTGCCGATTTCATATCCGCAGTATGAACGAAAATTTTATATGATTACCAATAAGCAAATTTATTTGCCTCCAGTTGTACAAAACTTTTGCAAATTTGTCATAGATGTCAGTCAATTGCATTAAACGCGAATAATTAGCTAAACAAATAGTTAGATATTTTTTATGAATTGATAGATAATTTATATGGAATTTTAAAGAAAAAAAACGTATTTTTTGCTGCATACATATCTATTTTCCAGCGTTTTTTCTCAACGATACGTCAAAAAGACCCTTATGCGAAGTATTACCTTGCATAAGGGTCTTTTGATATGCTGATACTTTGTACCTATGATTACAAACTTTCTATCAATGCAGTCAATTCATCCAGAATAACCGATATAGGCTTGTCGTTGGTAATCGTATAATCTGCTGCCGCACGGTACAAGTCAATCCGTTCTTTATATAAATCGTAGACTTTTTGTTTGCCGTCTTTGAGCAGCGGGCGGCTGGCTACATCGACATCCGTGACGATATCATCCGGCGTGCGGTCGATAAAGATGACAACGCCGGTCTTTTTAAACGTTTCTATATTGACAGGGCGTTTGATGACGCCGCCGCCGCAGGCTATGACAATGCCTTTTTTTTCTGACAGTGCCTTGGCTGCCCGTGATTCAGCATCGCGAAAATACGCTTCGCTGACAGCAAACATTTCTTTTATTGTTTTTCCTTCTTGTTCTACAACAAAATCATCTGCATCATAAAAAGGACGCTGCAGCTTCTGGGCAGCTGCTTTACCAAACGTCGTTTTTCCGCTTCCAGGCATGCCAATAATGACAATGTTTTTTTCTTTATTCATATTGCTTTTCCATCTCCTTTGCGATTTCTTCAATAACAGCGCCGTCAATCCGCCGTTCCTGCCAAATTTCTTCTGACCCAATCGCCTGGGCTACGAGCATATACATGCCGTTCAGTGTCTTAGCTCCCTGTTGCTGCGCATATTGAAGAATGCGCGTGGTTTTCGGATTGTAAATCAAATCGACAACGGCTGGATACATAGCCGCAATGGTTTCAGAAACAGGGGATGCGTCTATATTCGGATACATACCGACAGGTGTACAGTTGACCAGCACATCGCCGTCTTTTTTATCCGCCAGTTCGTCGTAGGAGACCATCTGACCTTTTAATTTGTTGGCAAAGGCTGCAAATTCTGATTTTTCTTGAGGATTGCGCGAGGCAATGGTAATCGTCCGAGCTCCTTTATCGTATAAACATTTGACAATGGCGCGGGCTGCACCGCCTGTCCCCAAGACGACGCATTCTTTGTCTTGAACGGCAATTCCTGCATGGTCCAAGGACCGGCCAAAGCCGCTGTAATCTGTATTATAGCCAAAATTGCCTTCGCCTGTCATATAAATCGTATTCACTGCACCGATAACCTGCGCTTCGTAAGCAATATCTGCCAAAAACGGCATGACTTCTACTTTATAGGGAATGGTCACGTTGAGGCCTGTATAACCTTCCCGTTTCAGACGCATTAATTCATTCGGTACATCGCGGCGGTTCATTTCAATCAGGTCATAGGAACCCTGGATGCCCAAGAGCTGAAACAGCTTGGTATGTATGGCCGGGGATTGGCTGTGTCCTAATTTTTCACCGATTAATCCTAATTTCATTTTGCATCATCCCTTCTGTGTCGGCCGGGTAATTTCCCAATATTTTGAAATACTTGCAAGTCCGCTCCAATGCACGCAGCGTACGTACTACGCCTGGATCTTGGAGGCTCCCCATGACATCAATATGGAAAAAATACTCAAAGGGATGTCCTTCGATGGGCCGCGATTCCAAATGGGTCATATTCATATCATTATAAAAGAAATGCCCCAACACATGGTACAAGGCACCGGGCGCATGATGTACAGTCAAAACCAACGTGATTTTATCTGCTCCTTCGATGTCTTCGGCCTGCGGCGCAATGACAAAAAAACGGGTAAAATTCGTATGGTTGTCGTTGATATTGCGTTCCAGCATCGTCAGGCCGTACATTTCTGCAGCCGTACTGTTGGCCACAGCGGCGATATCATGACGCTGCTCTTTCTGCACCAGCTGCGCGCTTTGCGATGTACTGAAATACGGCTGCAGTTTCCAGTCCGGATGGGTATTGAAATAACTGCGGCACTGCGCCAAGCCTTGGGGATGTGAATATACCGTATGAATATCTTCCAGCCGGGTCCCCGGTATGGTCAGTAAATGATGTTCGACTTTGACGTATTTTTCGCCGACAATATGACAGTTCAACCGGTGTATCAAATCGTATACTTCCGTAATGCCGCCGGTTGTGGAGTTTTCAATAGGAAGTACTCCATAGCGGACAGTACCGTCAGCTACAGCTTGTACCAAATTGGCAAACTGGCCATAATAGGAAGGCTGTATGGATTTTCCTGCAAAATGTTCTTTCATAGCCCGATAACTGTAGGAACCGGGCGTGCCAAAACATCCTACAGGCATACTATACTCGTCAACGGACATAGTTTCACATCCTTTTCGCGCCAATATACATATCCAGCAGTGTCCAGGCGGCCGCCGCTTCTACGACAGGTACAGCCCGCTGCACAATGCATGGGTCATGTCTGCCCGTAATTTCCAGCGTACAGTTTTTTTGAGTATCCGTATCTATGGTCTGCTGGGGCCGACTGATAGACGGTGTCGGCTTGACTGCCAGCCGAAACAGGACAGGCATGCCGTTGGTAATACCGCCGTTGATGCCGCCGTTATGATTCGTCCGTGTTTTGACAGCATGCTGGTCGTAATAAAAGGCATCATTAGCCTGCGATGCCCGCATCGATGCCAACGCAAAGCCATCACCAAATTCAATGCCTTTGACTGCCGGGATGGAAAACATCATCTGACTGAGCTGACTTTCTACAGAATCAAAGAAGGGATCTCCCATGCCTGCAGGCAGGCCCTGTATGATACATTCGATGATGCCTCCGACGGAATCCTGTTCTTGTTTTGCCGCCAGGATTTCTGCTTCCATGGCTGCCTCTTTACCGGTATCCAGTACAGGCAGGGTGTGGGATTTCAAGTGCTGCAGCAACGCAGTTTCTTCTCCCAGCGGAGAAAAATTTCTGTCGCATACACTGCCAATTTGTAAAATATGGGAACCAATGGATATGCCATGACGTGCTAATATTTGTGACGCAACGGCACCGGCAAATACCAACGGGGCTGTCAAGCGGCCGGAAAAGTGGCCGCCGCCGCGATAATCATTATAGCCGTTATAACGAATTTTGCCGCTGTAATCAGCATGGCCAGGCCGCATTACATGGCGCAGTTGGTCATAATCTTTAGAATGATGGTCGCCGTTGACGATGCGCATGCAAAGCGGCGTTCCCGTCGTATGGCCGTTAAAATAGCCACTGTCTATCGTAAAGGCATCTGTTTCAGACCGCGCCGTAGAAAGGGCATTTTTTCCCGGTGCGCGCCGTGCCATTTCCGTGCGGACTGCATCCCAATCAATAGCTTCGCCTGACGGCAGGCCGTCCAAGACGGCACCGATAGCCGTGCCATGGGATTCACCGAAAATAGTCACTGTCGTATACTTGCCAAATGTATTCATCTGCTATCCTTTCTGTTCATATTCGCCGCCCAGCGCCGCAAAATCTTCCCAAAACGCAGGATAGGATTTGCGAACGCAGGACGCGCCAGTAATCGTCAATGGCTGCTGACACCGCTGTGAAGCAACTGCCAGTGCCATCGCTATGCGATGGTCATTCCACCCATCGACGGTGCCGCCGGTAAAGCCGGATACGCCGTGTATCATGAGGCCTTCCGGTTCTTCTTCTATGTGCGCACCGATTTTGTTCAGCTCGACAGCCATCGCATGCAGGCGGTCGCATTCTTTCAGCCGCACTCTCGCCGCATGGGTAATATGCGTCACCCCGCTGCTGCAGGAAGCAACTACTGCCAGTACGGGTACCAAATCGGGGCAGTCTTCTACATCAATGGTTCTGCCGACCGGTTGGCTGGGCACAGCTTGTACACCTTCTGCCGTATACGCCACAGCACCGCCCATATCCTGCAAAATGGAAACAATCGCTTCATCGCCCTGCGAAGAATACTGCCGCAGTCCTGTACAAGTCACAGGGCTGCCAAGAAGTCCGGCAGACAGCCAAAACGCTGCCTGTGAATAGTCGCCTTCGACGGTGTATGCACCTGGCCGGTAGGACTGGTTTCCCGGAATACGGAACGTGTTTTTGCCATCCCACTGTACCTGCACGCCGTGGCGTGCCATGCAGTCCAAGGTCATCGTTACATAGCTGAGGGATTCTAATGCCGTCGTGCTTTCCAATATCGAATCGCCGTCCAGCAGCGGCAAGGTCAGCAGCAGGCCCGTAAAAAACTGAGAGCTGACATTGCCTGCCAAAGTATAGCGGCCCGGCTGCAGTTTTCCCTGAATCGTCAAGGGCAGACCGCCGTCCGTCAGCGTATAGGCAATCTGATGGTCTGCAAAGATTTGATAGTATGGATCAAGGGGCCGCTTGGGCAGTTTACCTTGACCGACAAACGTAACGGTCTGGTCATGGAGCAGACTGACTGGAATGAGAAAACGCAGCGTCGAGCCGGACTCACAGCAGTCTGCCGTGACGGCTTTTTCCTGCTGCCGCACGCCGCCCTGGACGCGATACGCTGTGCGCCCCAGATAGGCAGACGGGATTGCTTCTATCTTGGCTCCCAAGGCCTGCAGTACACGGCATGTCGCTTCAATATCCTGGGAAACAGAAATATTTTCGACGATACTTTCGCCTTCAGCCAGGGCTGCGCAAATTAACTCCCGATGGCCGATGCTTTTGGAAGACGGAATAGCCACCGTACCGCTGAGTGCTTTGGGTGTAATACATATATTCATTTATTCTATATCTGCCTTTCGTATATATTTCGGCAAGTCTTCTGCCTGTATAGGAAGGAGTTTGCTTTTGCCAATTTGCTGCAGGACAATCAATGTAATTTGATTGCCTCGTTTTTTCTTATCGTTGCTGATATACTGCAGCAAATCGTCTGCTGCAGCGGCTACTTGGACAGGCAGGCCATATTTTTTGACGACTCGGGCCAGCCGTGCTGTCGTCCCGGCTTGGGTAATTCCCATCTGTTCCGTTACGGCCGTGAGCATGACCATGCCGGCCGCTACACCTTCACCGTGCGTGTAATAGCCATAGCCGTAACAGCGTTCAATGGCATGACCAATCGTATGGCCAAAGTTGAGCAGCATCCGTTCTCCCAAATCCAGTACATCTCGTTCCACAATGCGTGCTTTGATAGCGCAGCAGCATTCAATGATCTCTTCCCAATACGCCGCAATCGTGTCGTCATTTGCTCGTTCCAGCAGTTCAAACAGTTTGGCATCTTGAATGCAGCCGTATTTGATGACTTCACCCAGTCCGTCGTGAATAAACCGTTTGGGCAGCGTCTGCAGCAAATCCGGATCAATGAGCACACCTTTCGGCTGGTAAAAACTGCCTGCCTGGTTTTTGCCGCTCGGCAGGTCAATACCTACTTTGCCGCCGACACTGCTGTCTACCTGCGAAATAATCGTCGTCGGTATTTGAATGAACGGAATGCCCCGCAAAAAGGTCGCTGCCGCAAAGCCGCCCAAATCGCCGACTACGCCGCCGCCAAAGGTAATAATGCAGTCGCTGCGCGTAATACCTGCGTCAGACAACTTTTTATATAATGTTAATAATTCACTGCTGTTTTTGCTTTTTTCTCCTGCCGGAAAAATGAGCCGATGCACGCAGAATCCTTCATTCTGCAAGGTCTTTTCCAGCCGGCTGCCGTATAAGCCGTCTACCGTATCGTCACTGATAACGGCAACATGCTGCGCCTTGGTCAGGTTTCGCACATAACTGCCGGCACGATCCAACAGTCCGTTTTCTATGGTAATCGTATAGGAATCTTTTCCTAAATCAACGTATATTTGTTTCATGAACTAATTCCCTTCTCCGCATAGCGGCTTGCTGCAAATACTGGGTCATATTTTTAGCATCTTCCTGCTCCAGCATAATCGAAAACGCACGCAGTGAATCGCTGAAGCGGCGGATTTCATACAAAAGATTGTCCTTGTTGGACAAAAACAACTGCGTCCATAAGGGGGCGTTAATGTCCGCAACGCGCGTTCCGTCGCGAAAACTGCCGGCAACAAAAAATTTTGTCAACGGATTCATAGCGTCACTGTTGACAAGGGCCGTAGCCAAAACGTGCGGCAGACTGCTCGTATAGGCAATAAACTGATCGTGTTCCTGGGGATCTACCGTTACGACGTGTGAGCATCCCAAGGCCTTGGCCATATCCCGAATGATTTGGATATGAGCCGGCGTATTGCCTGGCGTCGGGACAATAATATAATTGGCCCTGTGGAAAATTTCTGCCTGCGCCATGCCATAGCCCCGGCCTTCCCGGCCTGCCATGGGATGACCAGGCACGAAATCCATGCTGTCCGGCAAAAGGCGGCGTATTTGTTCTGCCGTATTCCCCTTGATGCCGGCTACATCCGTCAGCAGTACGTCTTCTTTAAAATGTACCACATTGTCTGCAATAAAGGCAATCATCGCATCTGCTGCCATACAGAAAATCAGCATATCCGCTTGCTGCAGCGCATCCGTTCCTGCCGTATACCCTTCATCAATCACGCCGTCTGCCTTTGCCTGCGCCAGTGCGTCTTCATCGATGTCAACTGCCAAAATATGCTGCACGCCCAGACGCCGCAGCCCTTTGGCATACGAGCCGCCAATCAGGCCCAGTCCTATAATTCCTATCGTTTGGTTTGTAAAAAAACTGCTGTCTCCATTTTCCATGGTCTACCCCCGTTATGTATCACATTGCTTCTATGTTGTATTATACTTCTCTGCCTACAATCGGTGCAATCTGCCGCAGAGACTGCATCAAATGGTCAAACATCTGCGGTGTAATCGACTGTGCACCGTCACACCAAGCGTTCGCCGGGTCGTTGTGTACTTCTACCATGATGCCGTCTGCACCGGCTGCTACAGCCGCTTTGGCCAGGGCTTCTACCATCCAGCGTTTGCCCGTTGCATGGCTGGGGTCTACGATGACCGGCAAATGGCTCTGATGCTTGACAGCCAGGACAGCACTCAAATCCAGCGTATTTCTCGTGTATGTTTCAAAGGTGCGAATGCCGCGTTCGCACAGAATGACATTGTGGTTGCCGCCGGCCATAATGTATTCTGCCGACATGAGCCATTCTTCAATGGTCGCACACAATCCCCGTTTGAGGAGGACCGGCTTGTTGATTTTGCCGACAGCTTTCAATAAATCAAAATTCTGCATGTTGCGGGCGCCGATTTGGATAATGTCTACGTTATCATCCAAAAAGAGGTCGAGCTTGTCGGCCGACATGATTTCCGTAACGACAGGCAGGCCTACTTTTTTGCCGGCTTGGCACAACATATCCAAGCCCTTGTCACGCAGTCCCTGGAAGGAGTACGGCGAAGTGCGGGGCTTGAAAGCGCCGCCGCGAAGCATTGTCGCTCCTGATGCTTTAATGTCTCTGGCAATGCCTTCAATTTGTTCCGGCGATTCGACAGAGCAGGGGCCTGCCATGATGGCGAGCTGTTTGCCGCCGATTTGCGTATTGCCGACCTGAATGACCGTGTCTTCCGGATGAAATGCCCGGCTGGCCCGTTTATACGGTTCTTCTACACGGATGACGTTTTCTACATATTCATAGCCGCGAATCTGGTCTTCATCAATCGCCGCAGTGTTGCCGACGAGTCCCAACAATGTCTTGCGGGCGCCTTTACTAATATCTATCTGCAGGCCCTTCGCGCGAATCATGGCTATCAGTTTATCTGTAAATTCTTTCGGTGCGTTTGGTTTTAGTACAATAATCATGTTTTCTCATCCCTTCGTAATAAAAAAAGCAGGCTCACATGAGCCTGCTTGGTTATTTCAATCAAAAGTGAATTGCAGCTGTCCTTTTATCCTGCAAAAGGACTAAGCGATGCTATCGGTTGAAGTTTTCTCATGTGTACATGCTGCTTATAGAATTTATCGTAGCAAAAATAGCCAGCGCTAAAATAAAGATAGCCCCAGCTAAAGTATGTAAAGACGTATTCAATTGCATCATGTATGAATGAGATATTTTTCATTTGGATAACTCCCTTTGTGCAATTTCAAAAATTCGTTGGTGTCATTGTATACCTTTCGACTGTATCTTGTCAATATCATTTGCCTAAAGTTTTTTAGCCAGATAACAATAAACGTTTTACTTCTGCAGGTTCATGTTTACAAAAAAAAAGTCTGTGTTATAATATGCTGTAACTCAGTCAAATTTATAGTGGACGCCACCTCGGTGGAAAAAAAGCCACTTCAGGAGGGATATTATGGGAATGCAAATTGAATTCATCAGAAAATTACCAACACCGCAAGAACTTATGGAAGAATTTCCAATCACCGCCGCTGTCCGTAAAATCAAACAGCAGCGCGACGAAACCATCAAAAATATCTTTACCGGCAAAGACAATCGCTTTTTGTTGATTATCGGCCCCTGCTCTGCCGATAATGAAGATGCCGTCGTCGATTACATTCACCGCCTCGGCAAGGTACAGGAAAAAGTCGCCGACACGATCTTCATTGTGCCCCGCGTCTATACCAACAAGCCCCGTACCATCGGCGTTGGCTATAAAGGCATGCTCCATCAGCCCGACCCGGAAGGCAAAGAAGACATGCTGGCCGGCATCATTGCCATTCGGGAAATGAACGCCCGCATCGTCCGTGAAACAGGATTTACGTGTGCCGAAGAAATCCTCTATCCAGAAATTTACCGGTATCTCTCTGACCTGCTGTCCTATGCCGCTGTCGGCGCCCGTTCTGTAGAAGACCAGCTTCACCGCATGATTGCCAGCGGCGTCGGCATTCCTGTCGGCATGAAAAATCCGCCGTCCGGCGACTTATCGGTTATGCTCAATTCGATTGCCGCCGCACAGCATTCACAAGAATTCTTGTTCCGCGGCTGGGAAGTCCGTACCAACGGCAATCCGCTGGCGCATGCCATCCTGCGCGGCTACGTAGATAATTTTGGCAACAGCCTGCCCAATTATCATTATGAAGATTTGCATCATGTCTTGGAAATGTACAACGAACGCAGTCTCGCCAACCCGGCAGTCATCGTCGATACAAACCACGCCAATTCCGGCAAAAAATATATGGAACAAATCCGTATTGCCAAAGACGTCATGCACAGCCGCCACATGAGCCCGGATATTCACACGCTCGTCAAAGGCTTGATGATTGAAAGCTATATTGAAGACGGCAACCAAAAAATCAGTGAAGGCACATACGGCAAATCCATTACAGACCCCTGCCTTGGCTGGGAAAAAACAGAACGCCTCATCCTCGATTTGGCTGAATTAGTATAATCTGCACGGCATACAAAAAGCTTCCACACTGTCACGGACAGCATGGAAGCTTTTTTTGGTATGTAAGCCTATTAAAACGAATCGAGAAGTTCGTAGCCTTTGCCGCGGAGAAATGTTTCTGCTTCCGGTTCACTGGTTTTGAAAACAGCAACCGGTGTGGCCGCTTTGCGGTTGTACGAAATGTACAAGTAGTCAATCGCCACGTTGGCATCTTCCAAGTTTTCCAGAATTTTATCCAAGCTCCCCGGTGTATCTGCCATATCAATCGCCAATACTTTATCCATACGGCACTGGTATCCTGCATCCTGCAGTACTTTCAGCGCTTTTTCCGGGTCTGTAACAATCAGGCGGATAATGCCGAATTCTGCACTGTCATTGGCCAGCATCGTGTACAAATTGACGTGAGCTTCTGCCAATATATGCGTCATGCGGCGCAGCGCACCTTGTTTGTTTTCAGTGAATAATGAGATTTGATTAAGCATAATGTCCTCCATTTCTCTACAAAAAAAGCAGGCCCACATGAGCCTGCCGAGTCTATCCAATGAAGCAGCGAATCCAATGAATCATGCTGCCGTGTATCCTTGTCTTCTCATGTGCATGTTACGATAGAATTGGTATGCCAAATAGCCGGCGCTCATAAAGCAGCTCCAGCTAAAGTATGTAAAGGCATATGCAGTTGTATTCTTATGCTGTAACATCACTTTCATTTGGATGGTCTCCCTTTTTGTAATCTTAAAAATTTGATGTCGTCATTGTATACCGAACAGTCCTGCTTTGTCAAGAATAAAATTTCTTTTTCTGTCAATCGGTTACCAGGACGGCGGAATCGCAGTCGTCACGACGCGGAATGTGTATCCCTGGTCTTTCAGGATTTTGATAATCGTCGGCAGCGCTTCTACTGTCGCTTCATGGCCGGAGGCATCATGCATTAATATAACTAAATGTGAATGTAAATACGGCCGCAGTTCCAGTTGTTTTTTAATGTTGTCAATTTCTTTTTCTGCTGTTTTTCCCGTACCGTCCGCATCTCCTGTCAGTGCATTCCAGCCGACTTCAATGTAGCCGGCATCCTGAATGGCCTGCCAAAATGCCGGCGTAAAGTGGCCGGACGTACCGCCGGGTGCACGCGAAATAACCGGCCGCACGTCAATGGCATTGTAAATCAGCGTATCTGTCTGCAGCAGTTCGTCCATATATGCCTGCGGCGAAGCATAGATTTTCTTGTAATCATGCGTATAGGAATGAACGCCGATGGCATTGCCTGACTGATAAATTTCTTTGACTACGTCAGGATACAGCCGGACATTTTGTCCTGTCAGAAAGAACGTAGCATGAATATCTTCATCTTTTAATATTTGGAGAATTTTTTCAGTATTTGCCTTATTCGGGCCGTCATCAAACGTCAAATATACGACATGGTCGCCGTAATAATATTCACGTGTTTTGCCGTATGTCAACGGCAGTCCCTTGGCTTTTCGTTCTGCAAGGGTATATTTATCATACACTGGTTTATCATTATCGACAGGCGGCAGCGAAAAATCATCGCCGACAAAAGCGACATCCGGCTTTTGTTTCACAATCGATGGTATCGGATTTCCTGCTGCCTGAGCCATGTGCTGCTGATTTCGCTGATAGCAGATTCCGCCTGCAGCGGCCAACAGACACACAGCAATGCATCCAATGATTATTTTACTTGTTTCTTTCATCATTTTCCTTAACTATTACTTTCTCTTGTTCGTATCGTACGCTACATATTGGCGAATGGTGCAGGTTTCCCGATATCCGTCAGCTAATACACTGGCAACCAGCCCCAAATCTCCCAAATCATCCAATAACGCTTCTGTCATCCGATGCTGTACGGCATTATAGCCCGTGCAGAACAACACCCGTTCGCAGGGCATGCCTCGGAATAAACCGCGGGGATGCTTGAGCAGTTTTGCCAACATAGCCGGCGTAATAATAGCGCCTTCTTTGCGTCCCATAATGACAGATGCCGTATCAATGCCTTCGACCTTTTCACTGGTCAAGGCATTTCCCAGCATTTGCAGATTGAGCACACCGATAACGGTATCACAATTTTCCGGCAGCGGCACATCATCGGGAAGCGGTGCTTTGAGCCATTTGTTTTTGGCTTCATCGCCTTCAATTAAAATATACCAAGCAGGATGGCGTTTTTTTATTTTTTCAATTACTTTTGGCGAAAGGCCCATATACCGGTCATTGCTGTCCAGTCCTTGAAACCAAGCCGGTACATGGCCGGATGCAATGCGTTCCGCACAAAATTTTTCTCCTTTTTCTATATCATCGGTACAAATGACATCAAAGGGTTCTACGTTGTCAACACGGGCGCTGTCCATCGGTACCGTACTGCTGACCATAATCGGCAAATGCCCTTCATGACCGTATTTTCCTAACCGTTCCAACACTGTTGTTTTACCGCCGGCACCGACAATAGCCGTAATGCCTGGTTTTAATAGTCGAAGCCACCGATTATCCTGAAACATATCTGTTCCTCCCTATTTACAGCAATTTATTTTTTCATGACCGTTTGTAATTGTTTACTATGGCCTTTCCATGCTTCCTTAATCAGCTTGCGAACCATGTCAATGGTTAAGGCACGGCGTTCCGCTTCAGAGCAGGTGCCATAGTTGGCAAAATGCAGTTCTTCACTTGCCAGATGGGCCACATTTTCCTTGACCGCCATGCCCTTTTCCGTCAATTCCTCGCTGGCACTTTCCGCAATGGCCGCCATGCCCGGACGACCGCCGACGACAATCCGCCAGGAATCATCAGCATATAAAGAAACAGCACCTGTCAAATACGGCTCATCAGCTGCAGACAGGCGATACGCTCCATATGCCGTATACACGAGTTCTTTGGCAATGACCAACTGCGCCACCATTTCCTTCATAGGAGGGCAGCCAAGATAATCTTTAAGATTCATGCGGCCTTTATCCTGCAGCATGACATCGACATGCAGGGACAATAAAATAGGCAGCACGACGGAAAAAGGCAGTTTGGAAGCGACCAACGCGCCGATTGTGCTGCGGCGTTTTTCTTCACAAGCCGGTATTTCTTTCAAATACCGGCAGAGGGCGCCGCCGGCCAGTTCTTGTATCACTGGAGACGCGGCTAATTCGGCCATGGTCACCATGGCGCCAATCACGATTTCGTCGCCGCAGTCTTCTATGCTGTTTAATCCTGTCTGTGATAAATCAACAGCTACGTCATAGTGTTCTTTCTGATGTTTTACACCTTGCCGCCCTGCCAAAAATACGGCACTGGCCGCGTCTTTATATGCAGCATATGCTTCCGCTGCACTCTTAGGCGTTACGATTGCAGTACTGGTAATCAACGGGCATACACGCTCCTTATTTACAAAATATTCTCTTGATAATCACGGTTGGCAATGTTTTGTCTTCTAACGTCCAATGCAAAGGAACCGTCGGTTTCTTCTACAATTTTTTCTACGACAGCATCGACGCCGATACTATCACACAATGCCATTTCTTCTGTATATAATAACAACGGCATCAACAAATCCACGTTTTGGCCGTCCTGCATCGGAATTTCTCCCAATTCTCCTTCAAACTGGACAATCGTCACGCCGGAAAAAGGAGCCTGCGAAGAAAACGGGGTATGCTGTTCCGTATTGGCCAAGACAAACCCATAGGCCATCCAAAGATGATGCATATGAGGAAACCTGCCTAATTCCATAAGCAGCCAAAGAGGCCAGCTAGCCGGGTCCGCCAATGAGATAGGCTGATGAGGGCGAAAAGGCCAGTCTGCCGGGAGAATCAAGGATAATTCACTGTACATGTCTTTGCCCTGCGGCACTGCGCCGACTGGACAATGCATCGGAACTGCGCTCATTCCCATGGTATGCAGCAAATAAAACGGTTCCTCCGCCGTCGGATACAACACTTCTACATCCACAGCCAGCGGGTTGTCTTTACTATCCGGCACAATCTGCCATTGCCGCCAAGGAAACAAGCGATGAAAATAGGCCTGCACCTGCTCTTTATATTCTTGATGAAGCGGTGTTATTTTTTCAACATCCGTCATAGCAAAGAATCGCGGCATACGCTGCCTCTGCATACTATCCCTCCTCATGGCTTTACACTCTATTATAGCATAAAACAAACATACATCCTAATATCTACCAAAGAAGCTGCCCGATGACCAATCCCAGCCAGCAGCAGCAAAACGCGCCGACAATCGTACCGCCGCCGTAGCCAAATGCCAAGGCCATATCACCGGCCCGCATCAGTGTCAGCCATTCCATATTAAAAGTGGAAAACGTCGTAAAACCGCCAAGAATCCCTGTAACAGCAAACAATTTAATGGCCGGCGGCATGTTTACATGGGATTGAAAAAACATCATTAACACCCCAATGCAAAACGAACCTGCCAGATTAACAATGATAGTTCCATAAGGAAATGCCATACCGCCATGGGCATTGGCCCAAAGCGTTACTGCATAGCGAAGGGCCGCACCGATACCGCCGCCGACAGCAACGGCCAGTAATTTTTCCATTCCAATTCCTTCTTTCTTTGACAACAAAAAGACTCCTACCCTCTGCAAGTAAGATAGGAGTCATCAGCACAAGCCATGTAGGCGAACTCCATCGCCTCTGTATTTCGTTCCTTATCATAACAAATGACACGATTCATTGTCAAATCTTCCCTTATTTTTGATAGTGTCAAGTTGTTGTGGGACTTTTTATGAAGAAGTTCCTTGAAACTAAATT
>CAVKEA010000020.1:0-40338 GCA_963655305.1 bacterium | reverse complement strand
CGCCGAAAGTACTTGGGGGGAGGCCCCCTGGGAGGATAGGAAGCCGCTGATTTAGAAGAAAGAGCACTGGAGAATTTTAGTGCTCTTTTATTTTATGCAATAGTTACAGAATCCATACCCAATGTATGGGTTCTTTTTTTTATATTTAAATCACAAATTATAAAAAATAACATCAGTTTTACTTTTTATAAAATATAATGATAGTTTCGTTCACTTTTTAAAAGAAATACGAATGCATAATGTTATGATAAGAAACATTAAATACTATTATGATACTACGTATTTGTGTTAACAGAAAAGGAGCAAAAAATGAACAAGGTCTACAAAGTTATTTGGAGTAAGGCAAAAAATTGTTATGTTGTTGTTTCTGAATTGGCAAAAATACAAGGAAAAAGTTCGGTAGTAAAACGTGTTCAGATAAGTATCATGATGATGGCATTAATAGGTTCTTTTATGGGTGGCATTCATAATGCATATGCTTATAATGCCATTAGTGCTGGCCATCAGGCAATTAATAATTTACTTGGTGGTAAAATTTCCGTAGATAGTAACGAAGCTATTAATGGTTCACAGCTTTATGCAGTACAGCAAAGAGTAATAAAAAATGAAAAAGATATAGCCGACATTAGAACAGGTAATTTTATTGACCAGACAGTGATAAACAACATTACAAACAAACTGACAAACGATGGGAAAATTGCTAAGGACGATGCCCATTTAGTAAAAGGCAGTACCGTCTATGCAGAAGTACGTCCGACAAACGGTACATATGTGAAGACAACGAACACAACAGCTGGCAACTTAAATGCATTGGATGCGCAGACAAAGATAAATACCGATGCGATTGCTCAAAACACAGCCAATATAGCCAATATCAAAACGGGTAATTTTTTTGATCAAAAAACAATAAACAACATTACAAACAAACTGACGGACGGCGGAGAAATTGTCAAAGACAACGCCCATTTGGTAACAGGCGGAACGATTTACACCGAAGTACGTCCAACGGATGGGACCTATGTGAAGACAGCGAACACGACAGCTGGCAACTTGAGTGCATTGGATACGCAGATAAAGACGAATACGGATACTATAGCTCAAAATACAGCTAATATAGCTAATATTAAGACAGGGGATTTCTTTGATCAGATAACCATAACCAATGTGACAAAGAAATTGACGGATGGTGGAAAAATTATTAAAGATAATGCCCATTTGGTAACAGGCGGAACGATTTACACCGAAGTACGTCCGACAGATGGTACCTATGTGAAGACAGCGAATACGACAGCCGGTAACTTGAATGCATTGGATGCGCAAACAAAGACAAACACCGATGCGATTGCTCAAAATACAGCAAACATAGACAATATCAAAACGGGTGATTTCTTTGATCAGAAGACAATAACCAACGTGACGAATAAGCTGACGGACGGTGGAGAGATAGCCAAAGACAATGCCCATTTGGTAACAGGTGGAACGATTTACACCGAAGTACGTCCGACGGATGGCACGTATGTGAAGACGGCAAATACAACGGCTGGTAACTTGAATGCCTTAGATGCGCAGATGAAGACGAATACCGATGCGATAGACGGCATCAAGACGGGTAATTTCTTCGATCAGAAGACAGTAACCAATATTACAAATAAACTCACAGGACGAACACCGATGCGATTGCTAACATCAAGACAGGTGATTTCTTTGATAACACGACAGTAACCAACATTACAAATAAACTGACGGATGGTGGAGAAATCGCTAAAGATAATGCGCACTTGGTAACCGGCGGCACCATCTACACCGAAGTACGCCCGGCTGACGGTCATTATGTGAGAACAGCGAATACAACGGCAAACAATCTGACGGCATTGGATACACAGATTGGCAAATTGGATCAAGATGGTAATTACATCAAAGCCCCAGGAAAAGATGGCAGCGTTGTTAGCATTAGCGAAAATCTAATTTCGTTGGATAAACAAGCGAAGACCAATACCGATGCGATAGCTGGCATCAAGACGGGCACTTTCTTCGATCAAACAACGATAACCAACCTCACAAAGAAACTTACGGATGGCGGCGAAATTGCAAAAGATAATGCGCATTTGGTAACCGGCGGCACCATCTACACGGAAGTGCGTCCAACTGACGGCACGTATGTCAAAACATCCAATACGACAGCGGCAAACTTAAAGGCGTTGGATACGCAGACAAAGAGCAATACCGATGCGATTGCCAATATCCAAACAGGCAACTTCTTTGATCAAACGACTGTTGAAAAATTCACTGAAAAATTGGATATTGGTCAGATTGAAGCTGGAAATAAAGGCTTAGTCAGCGGTGGTAAGGTATACGAGAAAATAGGCTCGTTGGATGCCAATAAGAATTATAACTACATTAAAGCAACAAGTAATATATCTGAAAACTTAGAGCATTTGGATACTGCTATTGCCAGCGGCAGTATGTTGGATAATCAAACAACCGTCAACAATTATATTCATAAACTGAGTGATGGAGGTAAAGTAGAAGCTGGCAATACGAAACTGGTTAATGGCGGCATGGTACACCAAGCGGTGCAAGAAGAAGCTGCGGCCCGTGAAAAGGCTGATATGGCGTTGGCGAAAGGGATTAATGACATAGGCCGCCAGATAGGAAGCGTTGATAAACGTATTAATAAAGTCGGTGCCGGCGCTGCTGCGTTAGCAGCACTTCATACCCAAGAATTCGATCCGAATGATAAATGGGATTTTGCAGTAGGCTACGGTCATTATAAGAATGCCAATGCCGGCGCGCTGGGTGCATTCTATAAACCAAATGCCAATACGATTGTATCTGTAGCAAGTACCTTTGGAAATGGAGATACTATGGTCAAAGCTGGTGTGTCGTTAAAAATTGGCGCAGGCGGCGAGAAAGAAAAAGTAGTCGTCAAACGTGCTGATTATGATGTACTGCAGCAAAAAATCAGCAGACAAGAACAACAACTGGCTTCATAGGAAGAACAAATTAAAGAATTGAGAAGCTTAATAGAAGCTATGGCTGCGAAAAAATGATATGTGATGTACGTTAAACCAGCCGTGTTTTATGAAGCTTAGATTGAAATGCAAGTAAATTATGTTAGCAAAAACCGTCTTTTTTTAAAGATGGTTTTTGTGTTAGGTAAAAAATAATATATAAAGAATAGTGTTAAAAAGTTTAAACAATAGTTTAAGGTTAAATGCGCATAAGAAACTATCTATCATGTAAAGTAAGAATAAAAAAATATTAAAATGATTAAATAAAAATACGATGATGTAATAAATGCTAATTTAAGATTATAACCATATAACGATATGGAAAATATACTGTTGGAAGATGCGTTTTAGTTATATAGTGATGTGTTTTTGCATGATATAATGCTTGCGGTATGGCAAGTGAAACGTTTATTTTTAAAAAGTTTCACTTTGAAAGAGAAATGTAAGTATATAAGATACCCCGTGTCTTTTTATGAAGAATAACGGATGTTTCATGCTGTGAAATATAAAACAGGTCTTATTATACGTTATCATGTATATGACTTACGAGGCTCGTATATAAAATGTACTTAGCATTTTGGGGAGGTGAATACAAAAAACCTGCTTATCAAGGCGTATATCTAATGCCATATTTAGTCGATGAGGAGGTGCATATATGTTACGAATCGCAATTTGCGACAATTGTGAAGAGCATATTAAGATAATTCAACATATGGCGCAACAATATTTTAAACGACATAACCACATCGTTTTATGTGAAACATTTACCAATGCATTTGATTTTTTAGATGCTATCGAAAAAAAGCAAAATTATGACATATTTTTTTTAGATGCTCGCATGTCAGGCATTTTGGGTATTGAATTGGCAGCTGAACTTAGGAAACTGCGAATCCAAGCAGAAATTGTTTTGACTTCTACCAATGAAGAATTTGCTATTGAAGCGTTTGCTTTAAATGTAACGTCTTATCTGCTAAAGCCGTTAAATCAAGAGTGTTTTGATCGGGCGATGGATTTAGTAAAGAGTCGTTTATCTGTATTGCATAGTAGAAAAATTGTGTTGAAGCTTAATGGAGGCGGAATTCAAGTCGTTGAAGTGGATGAAATTTGTTATATTGAAAGTAATATGCATAAACAAAAAGTATATCTGCTGGATGGTTCACATATAGAGATTAGACAGACATTGTTATCTGTACGAAAATTATTGGATATAAAAGTGCCAGGGCAGTTTGTATCGCCCAATAAGGGTATTTTGGTCAATCAGAAAGCAATTCGTATTATAAAACCAGATTATGTAGAAGTGTCCGGATATTCTGTTTCACTAGCTAAACGAAAATTTCGACAATTTCAAAAAACATATTTTGAGTTTATTTTTGGAGAAGAACAGAGATAGTGACGTAGTGCGAAAAATAAAGGCCAGGTGGTGTGTTTATGAAATGTGTAGTTTGCGGCAAAGAATTCGTACAGACACGTGTGACGCAGCGATATTGCGGCTATATTTGCAGAAGGTATGCCAATCACCACGGTATCAATGACAATCGGGCAGAAAGCCCGAGTCATATACCGGCTATACGAAAATTTTCATGTTTGCGTTGTGGAAAAGAAGTTAGAGTAACAGATAATCGCGATTGCCGAACCAAGTTTTGTTCTCAGCGATGTGAGAAGCTGTATTGGAAGCACTCTAAAAATGTTCGTTCTGTATTGGTGCAGCGGAAATTTATATGCCGTGAATGTGGAAAAGTAGTAAACGTTTCCGATCCTAAAGACAAACGACGTGTCTTTTGTTGTGGAGAATGCCGTCGCTACTGGTTTAATGCTAGGCGAAGTGTGATGTATAAAAAATAAATGAAAAAGGAGAGAAAATAAGATGGGAATTTTGAAATTTAGTTCTGGAAAAAAGAGTTTGTACCGCAATAGAAAAAATATGGTAACGATACAAACGAAAAAAAGAGTATGGGAGTATTTAATTGTAAGCCTTCTGTTATGCAATACGGTTCTGGTAAATGCAGATGAAGTAAAAATAATATATCGAGAAAATAAAGAGTCTACCTATACAGAATTAGTGAAACCAACATTGATACATATAGGAGCATCGGGGGAAGATTTCCATCCCGGCAATGAAGGTTGCGGACAACGCATACATGAAACTGATTTAAAGATCGGGAAACTGAATCAAACCACCAATGCCTTAGTGGAAAATGATAAAAAAATATACGATAAAACCATTGAGAAAGTAGATATGACTACCGGTGATAATGAAGCAACATTCTCTATGATGCAGCGTGATAAGAAAGCTGTAGAGGGTGGTACGATTACGTATCAAAGTGGCGGCGGAACAGACGGTGATAATACATGGATGTCTGTTGGTAATGGAACAACAACCCAAAAATTTGATACGGGTTCTGTCGTTTCTACTACATCTAATGAAAATGAAAGCTTGAAGGACGTAACTATTAATGGCAAAAAATATTTTGCGGCCGTTTCGATAGATCAACAAGACTCATTGATTAGTATGGATGCACAAGTGAAAAACCAGTCGAAGAAAGCCGTTGCGTTAGGGAATCAGGCACAAGCCAATAATCACAATGATGTCGCGTTGGGCAGTGGTTCTGTGACAGCTGCTGCGGTTGCAACTCGCGGTACGACCATTAATAGTGAATACTATGGGTTTGCAGGAACAACGCCGACATCTACGGTCAGCATTGGTACCAAAGGAAAAGAAAGGACGATTACCAATGTAGCAGCCGGACGTGTGCAGTATGATTCGACTGATGCTATCAATGGCAGCCAGTTATATGCGACCAATCAGGCTATTGAAACATTAGCTGGGCGGATAAACAAAATAGGTGCCAATGCGGCAGCGATGGCAGCCCTGCATCCGTTGGACTTTGACCCCGATGATAAATGGGATTTTGCAGCCGGCGTAGGGCGGTATCGCGGTGTAAATGCCGTTGCGTTAGGTGCTTTTTACAGACCTAATGAAGATACGATGATCAGTGTCAGCGGTAATTTGGGCAGCGGTGATAAGATGGTAAACGCTGGGATTAGCCTGAAAATTGGGCAAGGCAATCATGTGTCTACATCTAGAGTAGCCATGGCTAAAGAAATCAAAGAGCTCCGCAAAGAAATTGCTGAAATGCGTTCTCTTATGCAAGGGGCGCCTGCAGCAGCACCGCATAATACTGTTTCCACACAGATTTTCCCGGACATCCCGGCCAATCATTGGGCATATGACTATGTAACCGAACTTGCCAAGAAAGGCGTTGTAGAAGGGTATGAAGACGGCAAATTCTTTGGCGACCGTACGATGACACGGTATGAATTCGTTGCCTTGTTGTATCGGGCTCTTAAGCGAGGTGAGGTATTGCCCAAACGCATTGTAAAAGAATTTTCTGCTGATTTGCAGTATTTTCAAATTGATGCTGTCGAAAGAGACGACCAAAATCGTCCGGTTATTGAACGAATCCGCGTTGCGAAACCAATGAAAAACATCTAGCATAAACCATATAAATGTAAACAGAATCCAAACATAAGCCATAATACAAAGTAAAACCACCAGCTGTATGACTATGCCACGTCATACAGCTGGTGGTTTTGTACTGCACGGAAAAATAGTTGAAAATTAAATTATATATATCAAGTTATGCAAAAGGATTTTCATCCTTGTATAACATTGATTTTGGTTGGTTGAAGGAAATATCCTGTACGCCGAGATATTGGAAAATGGAGAACAGCACTTTGCCAAAATGACCAAATGCGACAGCTCCGTGATGCGGGAATTGTTTTGCAATCAAAACGTGACGGTAGAAACGGCCCATTTCCGGAATGGCAAAGATGCCAATGCCGCCGAAAGATTGTGTAGCTGCCGGCAGTACTTCCCCTTGTGCGATATAGGCACGAAGCTGACAGTCTGCTGTGCTTTGGAGACGGAAGAACGTGATTTGACCTGCAGCAATGTCGCCTTCCAATGTACCCCGTGTAATATCCGGTGTATTGCCGTTTTCCAATAAACGATTCTGAATAAGCTGGTATTTTACGCCGCCCTTTTTCAATTTGCACAATGGTGTATTACCGCAGTGGAATCCCATGAAGGTATCCTGCAGGGTATAAGTCGTAGAAGGTTTGATTTCTTCTTCGTACAAATCTTTTGGTACGGAGTTGTTGATATCGAGCAGTGTAACTGTATCGTTACTAGTGCAGATGCCGATATATTCGCTGAGAGCGCCGTAAATATCGACTTCGCAGGCTACGGGGATGCCGCGGGAAACAAGACGGCTGTTGACATAGCACGGTTCAAAGCCAAATTCTGTCGGAAAAGCCGGCCAGCATTTATTGGCAAAGGCTACGTATTTGCGGGAGCCTTTATGTGCTTCTGCCCAGTCGAGAAGGGTTAATTCATACTGTGCCATTCGTTCCAGAAGATCTGGCCAAGGATTGCCTTCTTTGCCAAGTTCTTTGGACATATCAGCAATGACATCAGGAATACGGGCGTCCCCTTTATGCGCACGATACGAAACGAGTAAATCCAGTTCAGAATTTTCTTCTACTTCTACGCCTAAATCATATAAGGGCTTAATCGGTGCATTGCAGGCAAAGAAATCCTGCGGGCGAGGACCAAACGTAATAATTTTTAATTGGCTGATGCCGAGAAGCGTACGGGCAATAGGCTGGAATTCAGCAATCATTTGTGCTAATTCGTCAGCGGTGCCGACAGGATATTCCGGGATGAATGCTTTGATTTTGCGCAGTCCCAAGTTATAAGAACAATTGAGCATGCCGCAGTACGCATCGCCGCGGCCGTTGATGAGATTTTTGCCTGTTTCTTCTGCAGCGGCAACATACATGACAGGACCGTCAAACTGTTGTGTAATTAATGTTTCCGGTGTTTCAGGACCAAAATTACCAAGAAATACGACAAGGGCGTTGCAGCCGGCTTTTTTGGCTTCTGCTACGGCAGCAAGCATGTCTGTTTCATTTTCAACTGTTTTTTGTACTTCATAGATGCTGCCAAAATCTTTTTCATACGCTTTCACAATGGCATTGCGGCGATTTTCAGAAAGAGAAATAATAAAACAGTCTCGGCTGACTGAAATAATGCCGCATTTTACCTGAGGAATATTTTCCATAATCATAGTAGTGAGTAACTCCTTTCACAATACTGCCAGAAATGTGCTTAGGCACATCAAATACAAAACGATGGTATCATGACGGTTTACATTTGTCAATGAAAAAAGAGCTGTTCCTGCAGAATACGCTGCTGGTATACGCAAAAAGTAACGGTATAATGCTAATTATAGCGATAAAGCATACATGGTAATAGGAGTTGACCCTGATTTTTTATCATGATATACTCGTTAACAAAGAATATGTGCTTAGGCACACAGTTTCAAAGAGCATTTTGACATATATTGGTTTGATTTTGGAAAAGAAAGTGAAGTAACGCACATATCGTATACACTATATATGTGCTTGTACACACAGGGAAGGAGCCCGATTTATGAAGTACATGATTGGCATTGATGTTGGTACGTCTGCTACCAAAACGGTTTTGTTTGATGAACAGTGTCGGGTTGTAGAATCCGCATCATGTGAATATCCATTGTATCAGCCGCAAAATGGCTGGGCTGAACAAGATCCGCAAAACTGGCATTTGGCAGTCGTGCAGACTATATCGCAGGTAGTTAAACAATCCGGTGTGGATGCCGAAGATATTAAAGGAATTGGCCTTTCTGGGCAAATGCACGGGTTGGTTATGCTGGATGAACATAATGAAGTCATTCGTCCTTCTATTATTTGGTGTGACCAGCGTACTGGCAAGGAATGTGAAGAAATTACAGAGCGAGTTGGCGCCAAACGACTGATAGAAATTACGGCAAATCCGGCATTGACAGGCTTTACGGCGTCTAAAGTATTATGGGTGCGCAATCATGAACCGGAAAATTACCGCCGCTGCCGGCATATTTTGCTTCCTAAGGACTACATTCGTTTTTGTATGACTGGGGAATACGCTACCGAAGTATCTGATGCAAGCGGCATGCAGTTTTTAGATGTACCGCATCGCTGCTGGTCCCAGGAAATATTGGATGCCTTGGATATCGACCCGGCTTTGCTTCCTAAAGTATATGAATCGCCGGAAGTAACCGGGACCATTACCAAACAGTTTGCAGACCAGACGGGCCTTTCTACGCATACGGTTGTCGTCGGCGGTGCCGGCGATAATGCAGCGGCAGCTGTAGGAACGGGTATTGTAAAAGATGGCAAAGCGTTTACGACGATTGGCTCGAGCGGCGTCGTTTTTGCGCATACCAGCGATATCCGCATCGATCCTAAAGGACGTGTACATACATTTTGCTGTGCCGTACCGGGCTGCTGGCATGTCATGGGGGTTACACAGGCTGCTGGCTTATCACTGAAATGGTTCCGGGATACTTTGGGAAAAAATTATATGGAAGATGCCATTAAACTGGGAGTAGATCCGTATGACCTGATTAATAAGGATGTGGAAAAGGTTCCCATAGGCAGCAATCGCCTCTTGTACTTGCCGTATTTGATGGGCGAACGCACACCGCATCTGAATCCGGACTGCCGCGGCGTATTCTTCGGCTTATCTGCGATTCACACCCAAGCGGATATGCTGCGGGCCGTCATGGAAGGCGTAAGTTATTCTTTGACGGATTGTCATGATATTTTGCAGGAAATGGGCGTTTCCGTTACAGAAATGATGGTTTGCGGCGGCGGCGGCCGCAGCAGGATTTGGCGCCAAATGCTGGCCAACATGTATGGCTGTGATGTCAAAACGATTACCTCACAGGAAGGGCCGGCTTTAGGTGCGGCGATTCTGGCAGGTGTCGGCGCAGGCGTGTTTAGCGATGTTCCTTCGGCATGTGAAGCATTTATTCAAACCAATACGACATGCAGTCCGCAGCCGGATGCACAGGCATATTATAAAAAAGGACATCAGCTGTATAAAAAACTGTATACGCAATTAGTCGATTGTTATACGGAATTAGCTTCATTATAAAAATAATGCAGAGAGAAAAGGAGAATGATCATGTCGGATAAAATGTCTGAACCGGTGCAGGTATCGGAAGCAGCTTTAAAAAGCGCTATGCATGTGCGGAAATTTATCTATTTTACAGCGGGAATGGCTGGTTTGCTTTTTGGCTTGGACCAAGGGGTTATTGCCGGAGCACTGCCGTTTATTACGAAAGAGTGGAGCCTTTCTAGTGCCGCGCAGGAACGGGTAGTCAGCTGTATGATGGTAGGAGCTGCTATCGGGGCTATTGTAGCTTCTTTCCTTGCGGCGCGGATTGGCCGTAAAAAAAGTTTGCTGGCAGGGGCAGCGTTGTTTATTATTGGCTCTGTTGGCTCCGGCCTTGCTGTCGATGTCAATATGCTTATTGGCTTTCGCCTGATATTGGGCCTGTCTGTCGGGATTGCCTCGTATACTGCACCGCTGTATTTGGCAGAAATGGCAGATAAAGATTCACGCGGCAAAGTGATTTCCGGGTATCAGCTGATGGTTACGGTAGGGATTTTGGCCGCTTTCTTATCGGATACCGCGTTTAGTTACAGCGGCTCCTGGCGGATGATGCTGACGGTTATTGCGGTTCCGGCTGTCGTCTTGATTATTACGGTATTTTCACTGCCGGACAGCCCGCGCTGGCTGGCGACTAAAGGCCGTTTTTTGGAAGCATCAGGCGTATTAAACATGCTTCATGGTGATGAAGCCAAAGCGGCACATGAATTGAACGAAATTCGTGAAACATTGAAAGTAAAACAGGCAGGCTGGCACCTCTTTAAAACCAACAAAAATGTTCGCCGTGCTGTATTTCTCGGTGTTTTACTGCAGGCGATGCAGCAGTTTACCGGCTTCAATGTCATCATGTATTACTCTCCTAAAATTTTGAGTTTAGGCGGCTTCTCCAGTACAGAAGATCAAATGATAGGAACTGTTATCAACGGCTTGGTGTTTGTATTGGCGACATTCATTGCTGTCTATACGGTCGATAAATCAGGCCGCAAACCGGCTTTGAAAGTGGGCTTCGGCGTCATGGCAGTATCGATGATTGTCATGGGCGTTTGCATGTCTTTGATTGAAATGGGCAATCCGGCGCAGTGGGTCTGCTATTTATCCGCTATTATGACGATGTTCTTCATTGCTGGTTTTGCAATGAGTGCCGGTCCTATTGTCTGGGTATTGTGCTCGGAAATTCAGCCGCTCAAGAGCCGTGAATTTGGCGTAGCATGCTCGACGATGACCAACTGGATTACCTGTGCTATTGTCGGCGCTACATTTCTCAGCATGCTGGATGCGCTCGGTTCTTCATCGACATTTTGGCTCTATGCACTGCTCAATGCTTTCTTTATTGTGTTGACATTCCTCTTTGTACCGGAAACTAAGAATGTATCGCTGGAACAGATTGAAAAGAATTTGATGAAAGGTAAAAAACTGCGTAATATCGGTTGTTAAAAAATTTTTTATGAGGTGATTTACCAATGAAACATGTACAAGATGAAGCATTTCGTCCGTATGGCCGCGTGTTGGATATACCGGTACAGGAATTTATAAATGCCATAAACGAAGTAAACGTAGTAAAAGACGGAACGATGTACGAACCGTCGGTTCCTGATTTTGAAAAACTGCCTGTATTTACACAACTGCAAAACGAAGTCTACGGCGGACTTCCTATTGAATTTGGCCATTGCAGCGGCCATAATACCAAACTGAATGCCGTTGAATACCATCGTTCTTCCGAAGTAGATATTGCCGCTACTGATTTGATACTCATGCTGGGCAAACAACAGGATATAGACTATCGTATGAATCAGTATGACACCAGCAAAATGGAACTGTTTTTTGTTCCGGCAGGTACGGCTGTAGAATTGTACGGCACGACACTGCATTTTGCACCATGCAGCGTGGACGGCAAGGAATTTCGCTGCGGCGTCGTCCTTCCCAAAGGAACTAATGAAGCACTGCCGGCCGTTCCGGATAAGACCGGAGAAAATGCCTTGCTCTTTGCGCTGAACAAATGGCTGATTGCGCACAAAGAAAGCGGCTTGGATGCAGACGGCGCATGGATTGGCTTAGTGGGCGACAACTTGGAAGTATAGTATAACTTTACCTCTTGCAGGAATTTTGGTACAATAGTCACCGAAAGATAAATGCGCTTTTGTAGGTGATCAACATGGTAACAATCAAACAAATTGCTGAATTATGCGGCGTTTCGCGAGGCACTGTCGATCGTGTTTTAAACGGCCGCGGACGGGTCAAACCAGAAACAGAAGCGGCCGTATTGCAACTGGTAAAAGAATTGGGGTATCGGCCCAACCCTGCCGGCAAAGCCTTGGCAGCACGGCGCCATCGCCCCGTTGTAGGGATTATCTTGACATCGGAAGGCAATGTCTTTTATGATGAAATCATACGGGGACTCAAGACGGCAGAAAACCGTTATCAGATTTACGGACTGCAGGTAGAAGCCCGCAGTATGAAGGGCTATGATGTAGAAACACAGCTGTCTTTTATCCATGAATTGGCAGACCATATCAAGGCACTGATTATCAGCCCTATTAATGACGAAAAAATTGCCGATGCGTTAAATCAGCTTGTCGATGCAGGCGTGTTTGTCGTTACGCTGAATAATGATATTGAACACTGCAGACGGCATTGTTACGTAGGCAGTGATTATATCAACGGCGGCGAAACAGCATGTGCCTTGCTGCAGCTTCTGCAGGGAGACCATGCGGACATCGGCGTAGTCATGGGGGACAAACGCGTATGGGGTCATCAGCTTCGCCTGCAGGGATTTTGCGAACGAATGAAGCGGATTCCGGGATTTCACATTTTAGAGACTGTAGAAAATAATGACGATGAAATTATTTCCTATGAACAGACTAAAAAACTGATTCAGACGTATCCGGAAATGAATGCTGTTTTTGTCATCGCAGGCGGCGTGTATGGAGCCTGCCGGGCTGTTATGAGCGAAAAAAAGCAAAAAGACATTACCATCGTGGCGTTTGACAGCACGCCGACGACGGTAGAAATGATGAAAAAAGGCGTACTGCGGACGATTATTTATCAGCATCCGTACCGCCAGGGGCATCAAGCAATGGATATTGCCTTTCGCTATGTAGTCAATGACCAGCCGCCGGAACATGAAATGTATATTTTGAAAAATGAAATAAAATTATTGGAAAACTTATAAAAAAAGAGTTGTGACAATTCGCGTTGGCGTTTTGTCACAACTCTTTTTCGCTTTTATGTGAAATGATGTATCATATAGAAGTTACAAAATAGATTTATAGAGAGTGACAATCTGAGATTTTTCTACATCTCTTGGGTTGCCCGGCGTGCAGGCATCGGCCATAGCTGAGTCGGCGAGAAAATCAATATCTTTTTCCTGTACGCCCAATTCAGAGAGCTTGCGAGGAATACCTACATCATCAGCCAGTTTTTGGCAGGCAGCAATGGCTGCGTTACGGTATTCTTCCTGGCTCATGTCATCGACACCGGCAACGCCCATCGCACGGGCTGCTTCACGATACCGTTTGTGGTGTACTCCCTATAAAAATTATTCTATAATATAGCGTATCATGCCAGCAGCTAGTTTTCCATCGTTTTATATGCAATCGAGTAGTTGATTTTTATACAAAACATTCCATCATATCTTGAAGGTATCCGTATGCCGGGGATTATTGACAGGGCCTTTGATATTTTTTATAATAATATAAGTATAGGCTGATTTCGTGGGGAATCAGCCTCTTTTTTAGAAGAGGAGGACGACATGCGTTTACGAAGAAAACCTTGGATTGATGACGCAATTAAACAATATGCATCTTTCGTTCATTTAGAAAGCTGCGAAGAAAATAAAGGAAAATGGCGTACGCTGTTTGCCAATCCGGATGCGCCTTTATGGGTAGAATTAGGAACGGGGAAAGGCAATTTTATTTCTAAAATGGCAGAATTGCACCCGGAAATCAATTTTATTGGGATTGAAATTCAAATTGGTGTTATTTACTATGCTGGTAAAAAATGCGCTGAAGCGGAATTACACAATGTACAGCTGCTGCGCTTTGACGTAGCCAGATTGGAAGAAATTTTTGCGCCCGGCGAAGTCGATCGGTTCTTTATCAACTTCTGCGACCCGTGGCCCAAAAAACGGCATGCCAAACGGCGTTTGACCTATCATGGCTTTTTGGACCGATATGCCCGGCTGCTTAAAGAGGACGGAAAAATTTATTTTAAATCGGATAATGCAGGCCTGTTTGATTTTACCTTGGAAGAATTTAAACTGCGCCACTGGAAATTATCTGAAGTTACGTACGATTTGCATCACAGCGACATTTTAAATGAAGCAATGACAGAATATGAAGCGAAATTCAGCGCGAAAGGACAGCCTATTTTTCACTGCACAGCTGCTAGACCGACCGGGGTGATGGCGCATGACGAAGAAAATTAAAAGACTGCATCGATACTATTGGTGTTTGTTGGCTGTATTTATTGCTTTGCTCATTATTGGCGTGGAAAACGTATTTAGTGCGACCTTTGTTAGTGACAGGCTGAGCGGCAATCCCTACAACCATTTTTTTAAACAGATTTTCTATATCATTCTTGGTCTAGTCGTATCCACTGTTTTTTATCGCAAAGATTATCATATATGGCGAAAGTATATAAAATGGGAAACCTTGGGTACCGTGTTGCTGCTGATTGCTGTTTTATGTGTAGGTACGGTCGTCAATGGGTCACGACGCTGGATTAGTTTAGGTTCATTCAGCTTCCAACCGTCAGAATTGGCCAAGCTGGTCAGTATATTATATGCGTCCCATTGGATAACGCAGTTTTTGGAACGGCATAAGCCCATCGAATGCTTGTATTGCCTGAGCAGAAAAAAGACGGCAGCGTTTTGGCAGAAAATTTATTTTATACCGCATATTGCACTGTGGATACCGCTGCTGATGGCCTTTCTCGTCATTCGGCAGCCAGATGCCGGAACGGCTATTGTCATTTTTGGCATTCCGGCCGTGATGTTGTTTGTCAGCGGCGCGCATATTTTAAAGATAAAGATACCGCTGCTGGTGATAACGGGTATGTTTATTGTGGCGGTAGCCTGTGAACCATATCGGCTCAATCGTATTGTTATTTGGCTGGATCCCTGGAAAGATTCGCAAAATGCGGGGTATCAGGCAGTGCAAGGCTTGATTGCTATTGGCACAGGTCATATCACAGGCCAAGGAATTGGCGAAGGTATTAGTAAATTTGGCTCTCTGCCAGAAGCCCATACAGACTTTGCATTTGCTGTTTGGGCGCAGGAATGGGGGCTATGTGGCACTATATTAGTGATAGCCTTGTTTTTGGCCGTCAGCTATTTTGGCTTTTTGACGGCAATACACTGCAAGGATACATTTGGGTCGCTTTTGGCATTAGGCTTGACATTGTATTTAGGCGGACAAGGGTTTATTAATATTGCCATGGTCAGCACGATTCTGCCTGTAGTAGGAGTGCCGCTGCCGTTTATTAGTTATGGCGGGACATCCCTTCTCGTGAACATGGTAGCTGCTGCGATACTATTGAATATCAGCAGGCGAAATTATCGATACGCTGAACGAGAACGAATACAATACCCCATGCCGCCGCTGCGGTCACTGAGAGAAGAAACGCGAAGTCAATTTCCGTTGAAACCGGAAAAATAAATGAAATGAATCTATATAGAGGAGGCATAGGATCGTGTTGAATACATTGCTGCATCAAACCCATTTTACAAAGGAAGACATCATGACACTGCTTAGTCTGACAAAGCCGGAAGAACTGCAGGCTTTGTATGATACCGCCTATGCCGTAAAAGCTGCCAACGTAGGACGTGTCGTATATTACCGCGGCTTGATTGAGTTTTCCAATCGCTGCATCAAAGACTGTTTATATTGCGGTATTCGCCGCAGCAATGAAGAAGTAAAGCGTTTTGATACGAAGCGGGAAGATATATTGGCAATGGCTCAGTGGTCATATGACAATCGCTATGGCTCACTGACGCTGCAGTCCGGAGAGCGGCAGGATGAGGCCTTTATTTCCTATATAGAGGGACTCGTTCGGGATATTAAGACTTTGAGTCATGGTGAATTGGGAATTACCCTCTGTGTCGGTGAGCAGACAGAAGAAACGTATCGCCGCTGGTTTGACGCCGGCGCGCATCGGTACTTACTGCGTATTGAAACGAGCAACCCCAACCTGTATCAAACCCTGCATCCGCAAGACGGGCATCATCAATGGCTCGTACGAAAGCAGTGCTTGGAATCGCTGCGGCGTATTGGCTACCAAGTCGGCACAGGAGATATGATTGGCCTGCCGCATCAGACGATAGAAGATTTGGCAGATGATATTCTCTTTTATCGGGATATGGATATCGACATGATTGGCATGGGGCCGTATGTCGTGCATCATCATACACCCATAGGCAAAATAGTAGTAGAAAACGGCTTGGATTCCGATGAAGAAAAATTACGGCGCCTGCAGCTGGGACTTAAAATGATTGCCGTTACACGGCTCGTACTCCCGGATGTCAACATTGCCTCGACTACGGCGCTGCAGGCACTGCATCCCTTGGGACGAGAATTAGGCTTAAAAGCGGGTGCCAACGTGCTCATGCCGATTGTCACGCTGCCGAAATTTCGCTCACAATATTTGCTGTACGACAACAAACCATGCGTAGACGAAGAACCCAATCAATGTAAAAATTGCCTGAGTGCCCGCGTTGCCTCTGTAGGAGATACCGTAGGCCTAGGAAAGTGGGGAGATTCTCCGCATTTTTATCATAAACATAGAGATATTTGATTTAACGTTACATACTGGTGCAATATAAGGGCAACATTGCAGTCGTAAAATCTCGAGATAACTTCCAGTTAAAAGAAAAAACTGGAAGTTATTTTATGAATCAAAAAAAATGTAGTTACTCGTGGGATTATCGGTTAGTGGAAAATCATTGCGGAAAAATTTTCCAGTGTTGAAGAAACATAAAAAAAGAGAAGGGGGTCCGTACGGTAATTTTTCCTTGACGAAAATCTATGAAATTTGATATAATAGTTTCGTTATGGAAAGGTGTCCGAGTGGTTTAAGGAGCTAGTCTTGAAAACTAGTGATGCGGCAACGCACCGTGGGTTCGAATCCCACCCTTTCCGCCAAGCTTTATTATCATTTGCGGTGAACGTTTCAAGTCGTTAAAAACCTTTTAATTATGCCGATTGTAGAGGTTTTTGATAGTTTGTATCGTTCGCCGCTTTTTCATTCTTTTCCAATAATTTGCTTAATTTTAGATGCTCATTTTTTCCAGTTTTTCGGTAAGTTCTTTTCTCATGATATCCGTTACATGCGTATAAATTTGTAATGTTGTATTGGGGTCGTTGTGGCCGACTCGGTTCATAATTGCTTTTAGTGGTACGTTCATTTCCGCCAGCATACTAATATGGGTATGCCGGAAAATGTGCGTACTTATTTTTTTGCCCGGAATATCTATTTTGCGCAAGAGCCTATTTATAAATTGAATGTTGTAAGGTGCGCCGCTTCTCGTTGTAAAAATATAGCCGTAGTCGTGATATGTTTGGCTAATTGATGCTAGTATATAAATAGGACAAGTCAAACTGAGGTTTTTTCTAAAAGAACAACTAAGCCAAAGTAAAAAGAGAAAGCCCCTAGTATACGGCAATATACCGGGAGCTTTCTTGATACAATACATACTAAGTATTTTTTATTATCTAATGTTATTGTAATATAGTTGTTTATTTTTGCAACGAAGTTATGTATACATAATTGAAATAACTTAATTATTTTTAATGGATACGGCTTGAATTACATTATACGACATTTTAAGACTTGATGTTATTCAATAGGTAAAATTATGCTGAGTCTTATACCCCCTACAAACATACCAGTTTAATGCGGTATAATTACCAATATAGTTATTTGTTTTCGTATAGGAGATTGGCTATAATATGACAAAAATAAAAAAAGTCAGTACTCAAAAAATTAAAAAAAGGTACTATGGAAAGAAAAGCAAGCATTACTGTGTTATATTCAAAAATTAGAGCAATTATTACAACTGGCGGCCGTTCTTTCTACAAGTCATATTTCGTTAAGCTGGGATGGAAGCAGCGATACCACGCAAGAAGAAAAAATTTTATTGAATAATGAAGAAGTACGTTATGTAGACATTTATTCCTTAAATGCTTACATTTTTATGTTTTCTTATATTTATCATAGCCGCATCTAATTTTTGCTTTATTGACTATATCATGAGTCTGCATATAATATATATAGAAACGAAAGTAAGCACTTACTACACGAAAAGCCCTATAAGGTTGCGAATTATAAGGCTTTTTTTGTGGGGCGATTGAAAATATTGCCCTTAATGTCTATCTAGCCACTTGCAAATGTAATACGCTATTACGCTTGCCATGATAGATATGATAAAAGAAAATGTAATAGCAGTGATATGCAAAAAGCCCTGTAAGGTCGCAACTTACAAGGCTTTTTGCATATATAAATGTATTGCAATGTACCACAAAAAATAAAAATCTCGGCTGTAATCACCGGGCAATAGCAGGGATACCATAAAAATGTAATTTGCACACCTTTTGGCTTATTTCTGGCTCCATAACAAGTGGTAGGGACATATGAATGTCCTTATTCACAAGAAGAGATGCATAGCCTATAGGTTGGCTGCTTTACCTGTTTTTTACATTTCTTGTATATTTTATTGACAGTCAATTTCCGTGTGTATATACTAAAAGAGGTTTAATTGTGAGGCTTGGGGGAGCTCCCTGGTCTTGCTATATGGTTGTACTTATAAATCATATTAATAACCAACATGCGAGGGAGTCCGTGGGCCGGGCTGAGAGGATGCTGGAGCATCGACCGTGGAGTGGTATTTCTATGCCCTTTACGACGGTGTGTTGGTATATAGAGAAGGGCTGTGAAGCTCTTCTTTTTTTGTTTATATATGATGAGTAAGAACGGAGTGGTTCGAAATGAAAATGTGGAAAATGTTGGCAGCTGCCGGGGTGATGGCTTGTTTGATGCTTTCTGGCTGCGGCAATAGTGGACAGACGGACAGCAAGCACGTCAAGGAGTTGAAGATTGCTATTTCTCCGTATCAAGATGCCGATACGATGAAAACGGCAACAGAACCGTTGGGTAAAATGATTCAGGATAAAATGGAGGAAAAGGGCTATACCATCGACAAGGTAACGATGAATGTCGGTACGTCGTATGGTGCTGTTGGGGAAGCATTAAGTTCCGGCAGTGCAGATATGGGTTTTATTTCGGGAGCTACGTATGTTACGTATGATCAGGATGTCGATGTATTGCTGACGGCGCTGCGTCAGGGCATTGATAAAGATACAGAAGATTTGTCTGTCTGGAATGATGGGTCTAAAGAAGCCTTTACGAATAATCTGGTAACCTATTACCGTTCGGCCATTGTCGTCGGCCCTAGCCCGAAGGGGCAGGCTGTACTGCAGAAGGTAAAACAGGGGCAGCAGCCGACGTGGGAAGAACTCAACGACCTTACGTGGGCTGTTATGAGTCCGGCTTCTGCGTCGGGGTATTTGTATCCGTCGCTGTATTTGAAAGAACATTACGGCAAAAAGATTTCTGATTTGGCCCATGTCGTACAGTCGGATTCGTATACGACATCGACGGCGCGCCTGGCTTCCGGACAAGTCGATGTACTCGTGGCATATTCCCATATTCGGGCGCATATGGCAGATAAATGGCAGTCTGTTTTGGGCGGTACTGGTGATATTTGGTCGCAGACCGGTGTGATTGGCGTTACTGGCAAAATCTATAATGATACGGTCAGTGTCAGCAAGACGTCACAGGTCATGCAGGATGAAGGGTTCCGCAAGGCACTGGGTGAATCCTTGATTGAAATTGGTAAAACCGAAGAAGGATTGAAAGTATTAAAAACGCTGGGCCATAAGGGATATGACTGGGCCAAGAGTGAAGACTATGACGGCGAACGGGCTGTACAGAAAGAATTAAAATAATAATGTATATATTAGAAGCAAAACATGTATGTCAACAATATAAAAACGGAAATACAGTATTGAATGATATTTCATTGACGGTGCCTAAAGGACAATTTCTTTCCATTATAGGGCCCAGCGGTGCCGGTAAAACGACGCTGCTGCGCCTTTTTAATGGCATGGTGCAGCCTTCAGCCGGTGAAATATGGGTAGACGGCAGCCGGTTTGACACGCTGCGCGGTGCGAAGCGGCGCAAGATGCAGCAAAAAATAGGCATGATTTTTCAAGATTTTTGTTTGGTAGAAGAAGCGACTATACTGCAGAATGTCATAAACGGAGCCTTGGCAGCGCTGCCGTTTTGGCGTGTTGTGACAGGCCGTTTTCCAAAATCCTGCCGGGACAAAGCGATGACCTGCCTGCAGCAAGTAGGCTTAGAAAGTAAGGCCCAGGAATTGGCAGCTCATCTCAGCGGCGGACAGAAGCAGCGCGTAGCGATTGCCAGAGCGTTGATGCAGGATGCAGCTGTTTTGCTGGCAGATGAACCAGCCGGTGCGTTAGATCCCTGGACGGCGCATCAGATTTTGGCACTGCTGCAGACGCTGCAGCAGGAAAAGGGATTGACCGTCGTGATGAATAGTCATAGCGTAGAACAAGCGCGCCAGTTTTCCCAGCGGATTATCGGCATCAGGCAGGGGCGTATGGTACGGGATGCCTCAGCCGATACGTGGCAGGCTGCTGATTTTGCCGCTGTGTACGGAGGTACGGCACATGAATCGTAAGCAAAGGACAGGCCTTTTATGGGCTGCCTGTTTAGGCATGCTGATCGTATCCGTCATGACGACGCATGTTTCACTGCTTGTGTTGGGAAAACGAGGCAGCCGCTTTTTTGATATTGCCGGTCAAATGATACCGCCGGCTTGGGATTATGGCGCAGTAGTACTTCAGCCATTATGGGCTACGATTCAAATGTCGTTTGCCGGGACGATATTGGGGGCCTGCCTGGGGCTTATTGGTGCAGTTTGTGCCAACAGCTACATCAATCGCTTTCCCTGGCTGCGTATTCCGTTCAAAGCCATCATCCATTTGATCCGGACCATTCCGGCATTAATTTTGGCGTTGTTTTGCACCTTTCTCATCGGGTTGGGCGCGTTAGCCGGAACTGTTGCGTTGACCGTATACACGACAGCGGTTCTTACCCGCATGGGCTATGAAGATATGGAAAACATGGATTTACGGGCTGCCAATGCCTTGGAAGTGACCGGCTGCGGCCCTTGGAAAGCCTTTGTGCGGACTGTTTTGCCGGCTGTACTGCCGGGATATGTGACCAATGTCTTGTATATGCTGGAAGCCAACGTGCGTCATGCTGCTATTTTGGGATATGTCGGTGCCGGCGGTATCGGGCTGCTTTTGAATGAACAGCTGGCATGGCGGCAGTACAGCCAAGTCGGCATGATTATTTTTTTGCTGTTTCTGGTCGTCATTGCTGCAGAAAGTTTGAGTGAATGGCTGCGGCATGCCATAACGCAGCAGACGCATATTCCGACAGCTGTAAAACGTGCGGGGATAGTAGGCGTCCTCATACTGCTGGGTTCTTCGCTGGCAACGCTGCCATGGTCTGTGCAGCAGACAGGCTGGCATGCAGCTGCGGCGATTGTCAGCGGGCTTGTGCACCCGGACAGTGCCATGCTGTTTTCACTGGCTCATGATGATGTACCGTATTTGGTGTATGAAACGCTGTGCATTGCGTTTTTGGGAACGCTGGGCGGCGTGATGGTTGCCGCGTGGTTTTCCTTTACGGCAAGCTTTCGCCTGATGCCGCGGCCAATTGCCTTGGTTTCACGTACGATACTGCTTTTGATTCGTACGATTCCGGTCTTTGTCTATGGTTTGATGTGGATTCGCGTTACCGGGCCGGGACCGTTTGCCGGCGTTATGACGCTTGCCGTTTGCAGCATAGGACTACTTGCCAAACGATTTCTCATTGCGATTGATGACATGGACATGCGTCCCTTTTTGGCGTATCGGGCCATGGGTATGCCGCTGGCTGCCGCTGTTCGCTATGCTGTGCTGCCGCAGCTGCGGGGACCGTATACGGCAGCGGTTTTGTATCGCTTGGATATCAATCTGCGGGATGCGGCTGTACTGGGGCTTGTCGGTGCCGGCGGCATCGGTACGTCGCTGATGCTGGCTATGAACCAATACAAATGGCCGGAAGCCGGTGCGCTGCTGTGGGGAATTATAATTCTCGTCACGGTGGTAGAAATCATTTCTGAAAAAAGCCGTCGTCATATAGACTAAAGAACAAACGGAAATGCAGTATAGCGTTTTTGGTTATCACGTATCCTGCTTTTCTCTTAAACGGCTTTTGTTTGAAGTTTGAAAAAATAAATAGTACAACGAGCTGTGACACAAGGGATTCGCCATTCTTATTTTGTTCGCAGCTCTTTTTTGTATGCCGACTGCAGGCATATATGAACGGTGTTTCCTGGTGCGTTTAAAGAAAAGTGAATGGCAGCGCATTGTTGATAGGACCGTCTTGTTTGTGCGACAGCATCGGAGATTTTTTGAGGCATTTCCTCAAATGCAAGGCGATTTACTTGCGTATTGACGAAAAGGTGTTATATAATTAGATGTATCTGTATATATAAGAGATGAAACATAGTAAAGAGATATCGTTTTATTGGTAAAGAAAAGGGGCTGTGATATGTATCACATAAGTGTTTTGACAGGTCGTCAAGATGAGGATGATTTTGGAGAGCGGCTGCGTGATATAGCACGCGTTGAATACTGCTCGGCCACAGACGAAGAAACGATGGCAGATCGATTGGAAGATGCCGACATCATTATTTGTAAATCTGAAAAAATTACAGGTTCATTGATAGAACGACTGGATGATTTGAAACTTATCGTCATTTTGTCAACTCGTTCGGATAATGTAGATTTAGAAGCCGCCAATCAGCACGGCGTCATGGTTATCAACAACACCTCGTATTGTGTCGATGACATTGCAGACCATACGAGTGCGATGATTTTGGCACTGATTCGGCAGCTGCCGGAATACCAAAGCGACATCCGCAGCAACAGCCGCTGGGAATACGGCACGGTTCAGTGGCCGATTCACCGCGTCAGCAGCAATCTTATCGGACTCGTCGGCTTTGGACATGTCGGCCGCGCCGTAGCGGCACGCATGCAGGCCTTTGGCTGCAAAGTACAGGCGTACGATCCCTTTGTCAGCGAAAAAGTCATGATGGAGCATCGTGTGCGTCCTGTCGATTTTGATAAATTACTTCAGACGAGCGATGTCGTTTCACTGCATATGCCGCTGAACGAAACGACGCGGTATATTTTCCAGGATGAACAATTTGAACAGATGAAGAAGGGCGCTATGTTTGTCAATTGCTGCCGCGGCGGCTTGGCTGACGAAGCGGCGCTGTATCATGCTGTCGATGACGGTCATGTCCGCAGTGCGGCGCTGGACGTCTTGTCTATGGAACATCCCAGCCCGATGCTGCTGAAAATGATTGCCCGGCCGGAATTTTTGCTGACGCCGAACGTCAGCTTCCATTCTGTCGAAGCAGATAAAGCCGTTCGTGATGATGCAGAACGGTATATTCGGCTGTTTTTGGACGGGCACTATGAAGACTTGCCTGTTGTCAAAACTCGCGATATATAACACTAAAGAAATATGATTCCAAAAGAAAGGGGCTTTACGTCTTGCGTATTTGGAAACTGGCCGCTATGGCCTTGATATGCTGTTCCCTTTTGGCTGGCTGCGGCAGTACGCCAAGCAATGAAGAAAACGCCAAAACGGCAGCAAAACAGCAGGAACAAGTAGAAATGGCCGTACCTAAACAGGGCGTTCCTGTACTGATGTATCATATGATAGGAGATGTCCCTAATAATGATGCGGTCTTGTTGGAATCCCACTTCCGGGAACAGATGAAATTCCTCAAAGACAACGGATTTCATCCGATTACGATGCAGCAGCTGTATGAATACATGACGCAGGGCAAAGCGGTTCCGGTAAAACCTGTCGTCTTGACCTTTGATGACGGCTATCCGGATACGTATTCTATTGTCATGCCGATTATGAAGGAATACGGATTTGTCTGCACGGTATTTATTCCCACCTATGATGCAGACCAGGGAGCCCGCTTGACATGGCAGCAAATCAAAGAAATGAAAGAAGCCGGCATCGATATCCAGTCACATGGCTATAAACATGAACGCATGGTTGAAATGCAGGGACAGGCACTGGAAAACGAAGTCAAACTGAGTCAGGAAGCCTTGCAGAAACAGTTGGGCATCACGTCCGAATATTTCTGCTATCCTTATGGCAGTGAAAATAAAGCTGTCGAAGAGGCTGTCAAAAAATATCATGTCAAACTGGCCTTTACGATGAACCCTGGCTGGGCTAAACAAGGCGACAATCCCTATGCTGTCAAACGCATCTGGATTGGCAACGCCGTCGATATAGGCAATTTCAAACAGCGTATTACAACCGAACAGTATGAACAGCGGTAATGCGTTGAATCTTTTCGTTTTGAGGTAACTATGAAGAAACACTTCAAGGAAATTGGAAAATTTTTTATTATACTCCTCGTGTTTTTTGGAGTAACATCTCCGTTTGTCGTTCTTTTTGGGCCCTTTGACAATATCAAGCGGACCGTCGTAGGCGCCATCCTCAAGAGCCGGCATCCACAGTATATTACTTGGCTCTTTTCGCAGGATGAAATCGACAAAATCCTGGGGGGCATCAGTACGGCTCCCAAACAAGAGCTGTTTAAATTCAAAGCAAGAACCGATACGTCGCTGAATTTGAAAGAAATCAATTCAAGCCGTTTCAAAGGGTTCCTGCTGGAAATCCCGGATCCGAAGCGCGTACAAATCGCAACGGCAGAAAACATGGATGAAAAAGGCGATACGACAAGCGGTATTGCCACCAGAAACGGCGCAGTAGCAGCAATCAATGCCGGCGGCTTCTATGATGCCAATGGTACAGGCACAGGCCGTCAGCCCTATGGGTTTATTCTGCATGACGGCAAATTCCTGTTGGGGCAGGACTCCACAGAGGATGAAGTCAATGAATTTGTTGGCTTCAACAAAGAAGGCAACCTCGTAGCCGGCAATTACAGCAAAGGGGAACTCATCAGCATGGGTATTCAGGAAGGGATTTCTTTCGGCCCGGCGCTGATTGTCAACGGCAAAAAAATGATTACGTCCGGCGATGGCGGCTGGGGAGTAGGTCCCCGCACGGCGATTGGCCAGCGCAAAGACGGCACTGTGTTGTTTTTGGTTATCGATGGCCGGCAGCCTGGCTATTCTGTGGGAGCGACGCTGCGTGACCTGCAGAATATTCTCTATGAAGAAGGCGCTGACATTGCGGCTAATTTGGATGGCGGCTCTAGCTCTACACTGTACCTCAACGGCAAAGTCGTCAACAAACCGGCGGATTTATTGGGCGAACGCATGATTCCGACGGCATTTATTGTCAAATAGGAGGTACGCATGAAAGCTAAAAAATTTATTTTTGCCTTTGCCTTGGGCATCCTTATCCAAGCCGGCATTTACCTGTATTTGGACCAGGTATTGTTTGCTCCCGCCTCGGATTTTCATATTGGAGGAACCAACCAGCAGGAATCCATGGGATTTGGCGCAGAACCCAATGGCCAGACATACTATTCGTATGACAAACGCTTTATGGCGACGATTGTCGATGATAAAGTATCGATTTACGAAGCCGGGAAAAAAGGAGAACCGCAGCGCATTAGTCTCCACGGCCGCAAAGTATCTTTCTTTGAATGGCTTCCGGACCGCAACTTAGCTATTTTTGCGACACACGGCCGCGATGAAAAAACGGGCCGCTACGGCGTATACATTGCGCAGTATAATCCAGTATATCCGGACAGAGAATTGGATACGCCGATTGAAGATGCGCCGCGGGACAGCAAAATCGTCGATGTAGCGTATTCCACAGCTACCAATGTCGTCTATATGAAATTGGAAGTAGATAAAGACAAATACCGCATTTATCGTACCGATGCCAACTATGATACACGGCGAATCAGAGTACAGGCTGAAAATATCGGCCGCATTGCCGTGTTCTATGATTCTGATACGTTCTTCTATGACAATCTCCGCACGGGTATCGTCTATATGTTTGACGGCGCGACGAGCAGCTGGCGTGAAATTTCGCCAAGCGGCAAATTCCGCCTTATCGGCATTGACGGCCAGGAAATTTTCATTGCAGAAATGAATCGTGATGATAAAGTAGTAGCTGCATACCGGGGACGTCTCAAAAAAGGCTTTACGAAGATAGCTACGTATAATACACCGGAAGACTTCTCTAAAATAACGCTCAACAGCATGCGTGAGGCTTCCGATAAAATGGACAATCAAAAGAAATAAGGTGACAATACATGGCAAAACATAAAATCCCCAAGAATCGTTCCTTAGAAGATATGTTTAAAGGGGTAAAAGAAGACATTACCTTTGAAACAGCCGATTGGGATGATGAACCGCAGCCGGCACGCCGCGCGGCAGCAAAACCATCTAAAACACAAAGTGCATCTGATTTTCGCAAACAGTTTTTTACAGATGATTTGCAGGAAAAAGTCGGTTCGATCTTATTGGATATCAAGATGGCGTATTTTAAAGACGGAGTAGGAGATATTTCTCTGCAGGTCGTCAAAGAAGGACGAAACGTTGTCATCAAGACGGCACCGAAGACCAGCAAAAAATCTCGCTAAGAGACAAGCAAGCGGGGAGCGCCAAGGCGTTCCTCGTTTTTTGTTATTCTGTATCGCAGGCTGCCAGACAGCTGGAAAGGAATGACCTATGACTCGAGAAGACGTAATGAAACGATTTCCTGCTTGTGGGACGATAGAAAAAGAGTATGAAAACTCCAAATGGTATTCCGTGTTTATACAGCTGCTGTTTATGGCGGCCGGCATGTACTTTTTTTGGCTGATGCTCAATGAAACCACATTGCTGGAACGACTGGATAATATTGCCGTACTTTTTTTCTGTCTTTGGCGCATTCATCGCCAGCGGGATACGATGTGCTACGTTGCAGCCAACGGTATCATCGTGCGGCGGCAGTGTGCCTCCCTGCGGGATTATTATGACGAACAATTCCATGAAGAACGCAATCTGGTCTATCTGCCGTACAAAACGATATTTTTGATTGCAGATAATTGGCAGGAAATTGAAGTAGGCAAAGCCGTAGAAGGCGGCATTGCAGTCCTTCCCGTGCGGCTGCAGTTTTTATCCAAGAAAAATAAACAGCGGATTATAGATAGAATCAAAGAAGAACAAGAAAAAGACGAAGATCATGAATGACGGCAGCGCGTTTGGGAAACCAGAGGCAGTTAGCCTGCAGGAAAGAACACGGCAAAAGAAGTCCGTCATTTTACAAAAAAAGCCAGTAATATGGCGTATCGTGCCGTATAATAAAGAATATGAGAAAATATAATGCATAATATGGCAATTTTGTATAGTAAAAACACTTCAATATTTTAACGAAATAAAGTAAAATGATGAATGTATTCACATGACATCACGAAGAAGGGGCGATACAAATGGAATGGAAACGATATGCCGTCGCAGGGGTAGCGGCAGTCATGACGGTCTGTCTGGCAGCAGGATGCGGCAGTGAAAAGAAAAGCGAAGATACTGGCAATGCGCAGCGAAATAAAATTGTCATTGGTTTGGACGACAATTTTCCGCCCTTTGGCTTTCATGATGAAAGCGGCGAACTCGTAGGGTTTGATATCGATATGGCGAAAGAAGCTTCCAAACGCCTGGGGATGGAAGTCGAATTCAAACCGATTGATTGGGACAGCAAAGAAACAGAATTAAAAAGCAAAAAAATAGATGCCATTTGGAATGGCTTGTCGATTACGCCGGAACGGGAAAAACAAATACTTTTCTCCCGGCCTTATGAAAACGGTCCGCAGATTTTGCTGGTCCGCAGTGATTCTCCGATTCAGGGCAAGGCCGACTTAGCCGGCAAGATTGTCGGCACACAGCAGGGAAGTACGGGCCTAGAAGCGATTAACGCCGAACCGGAACTGCGGGATTCCTTCCAGGAATTGAAACAGTATTCCGACAACGTGACCTCTTTCATGGACTTGGAAGTTGGCCGTGTCGATGCAGTCGTCGTAGCCAAAACTACGGCAGCGTATTTCATGAACAAAAATAAAGCTGATTTTCGGATCATTGATGTAGGATATCCGGACATTCCCAGCGGCGTCGGCATGCGCAAGGATGATGCAGAACTGAAAGCTAAACTCGACAAGGTACTACAGGAAATGCATGATGACGGTACTTCGACAAAGATTTCTGAAAAATGGTTTGGCATTGATATTTCCATGTAGTATCTTTTAGTAGACGAGGAGGACGTTACGATGAACATAAAAAAACTGATAGCTGTAGGAACGATGACTGTAGCGGCAGCGGCTATGCTGGCCGGCTGCGGCGGACAGGAAAAACAAGCAGAACAAAAATTGCCGGACAAAATCGTCATTGGCTTGGATGATAATTTCCCGCCGATGGGGTTCCGCGATGACAACGGCGAACTCATAGGCTTTGATATCGATTTGGCCAAAGAAGCAGGCAAACGCCTGGGCATTCCTGTTGAATTCAAGCCGATTGACTGGGACAGCAAAGAAGCAGCCCTCAAGAGCAAGCAAGTAGATATGTTGTGGAACGGGCTCACCATTACCGAAGACCGGGGCAAACAAATCGCGTTCTCCAAACCGTATTTGAACAACGCCCAGATTTTGGTCGTTCGCGCCGATTCCCCGATTACGGATAGAGCGGGCTTGGCAGGAAAAGTCATCGGTACGCAGGAAGGCAGCAGCTCTGTAGAAGCCCTGGATAAACAAGTGGATTTCAAAAATTCCCTGCAGGATGTCAAAAAATACGGCGATTTCGTTGCCGCTTTTATGGACTTGGAAGTCGGCCGGACAGACGGCTTGCTGGTGGACAGCGTCGTAGGCCGCTACTATATGAGCAAGAAGCCTGGGAAGTTTAAAGTCATTGACGACAAAATGGGGGATGAACAGTATGGTATCGGCATGCGGCAAGAAGATACACTGCTGCAGGAAAAACTCAACGGCGTCTTGAAAGATATGAGTGAAGACGGTACGATGACTAAACTGTCACAAAAATGGTTTAATGAAGATATTACGATTAAAGTACAGTAATGCAGTAAGAGGGCTGCCGCATGAAAGGGGTTGCCGTCATGCCTATCCTTTTTCTTTAAAAGGTGTTATAGTTAGTATTTGAAGAGAAAACTGCATGTGAGAGGGGCTAATCGCTTTTGTGCGACAGCCCCCTTTGTCTGTCTTTTGATGCGAAAACATTAGGTTAGGAGTTATCATGGAGTATTTATTAAACATCGTGCCTGCCGTTGCGGTAGGCCTGCAAATCACACTGAAAATATTTTTAATTACAATTGTATTGAGCCTGCCGCTGGGCATTCTCATGTCTGTAGGCCGTATTTCCAAAATTATGCCGCTGCGCAAATGTATGGGTGCTTATATCTATATCATGCGCGGTACGCCGCTTATGCTGCAGATTTTGTTTATCTACTACGGCCTGCCTTTCATCATTGAAGGGCTGAAATTACCGGATTTTCCGGCAGCAATTATTGCCTTTGTCCTCAACTATGCGGCCTATTTTGCAGAAATTTTCCGCGGCGGCATTCAATCTATTGACCGCGGCCAATATGAAGGCGCCAAAGTCCTCGGCATGACCTATGTGCAGACTATGCGCCGCATTATTCTGCCGCAGGTTGTCAAACGCGTGCTGCCGCCGGTTGCCAATGAAACCATCAACCTGCTCAAAGATACGTCTTTGGTCTACATCTTGGCGATGAATGATATCCTTCGTATTACCCGTTCTATCGTACAGCGTGATTTTGATACGACAGCCTTTATCGTAGCAGCGGTGTTCTATCTCTTCTTTACCTTTATTTTGACGAAGGTATTCAGCTATTTGGAAAAACGCTATGCCGTATACGATGAATAAGGAGGAAGACAGACCATGAGCTTTATTGAAATGAATCAAATTAGAAAAAAATTCGGCAGCTTGGAAGTACTCAAAGATGTCACGATGCATGTAGAAGAAGGGGAAGTCATTTCCATCATCGGCCCGTCCGGCAGCGGCAAAAGTACGTTTTTGCGTTGTCTTTGCCAGCTGGAAACCATTGACGGCGGTTCGATTATCGTTGGCGGTGATACCATGGCCAGTCAGCCTGCCGGTAGCAGCAAATCGGTCTATGCGCCACCTGCCAAAGTACGTGCTATTTGCCGCCGCATGGGCATGTGTTTTCAGCATTTTAACTTGTTTCCGCATATGACTGTCCTGGATAATATTTTGGAAGCGCCGCGCATTGTCAAAGGCATGAAAACAGACGAAATCATGCCGACAGCCAAAGAACTGCTGGAAAAAGTCGGCCTTTGGGATAAACGAAACGAATATCCCTCCCGACTTTCCGGCGGCCAGCAGCAGCGTGTTGCCATTGCCAGAGCCTTGGCAATGAAACCGGACATCATGCTTTTTGATGAACCGACATCCGCTCTCGATCCGGAATTGACAGGCGAAGTACTGCGGACCATCAAGCAGCTGGCTGATGCCGATATGACCATGATTATCGTCACCCACGAAATGGCTTTTGCCAAAGAAGTATCCGACCGGGTCATCTTCATGGCCGACGGCATTATCCAAGAAGAAGGTACACCGCAGCAAATATTTGAACATCCGAAAAATGAACGAACACAAAGCTTCTTAAAATCAATGCTGCGCTTTTAAAAACATAATATGATATATCCTAAAGGGTTGTAACAAAATGAGAATTTGTAGTCCATTTTGCTGCAGCCCTTTTACTATACATTTTTCAAACTAAAAAAACTAAAACTTTTAAAAGAAGAACATGATAACAAAAAGCGTTATACTGTACTTCCTTTTTGTATCTGTAAGGTACTGCCGTCACGTCGGAAAGAAGTTAGTATTTTAAATTGTCTTTTCCAACATATTTGTAATGCATAAAAATGATAATATAATAATTAAAAATTCGACAAGGGAAAAGAATAAACACTGTAAATGAGATGTAATTCCAATAACATAGTAGTCATGATATATTAATTTATGCCATTCAGCTTCCATACGTAGACAATGGTTCTTGAGTACAGTATAATAATGTAATAATAGGAAGGGAGAGTATGGCTATGACCATTAGGAAAAATATGGATGTACCTATTTCTATAAAAAATAAATACAGTACGACTATTTTACCCTGTGTATTGGTCATTGTAGATTACCTTGCGATATTGGCAGCCGAATGGCTTTCCCTGCATATCCGCAATGGTGTTGTATCTGCCAGCCAATTTCACCTTTCTTGGCTGAGTTTTCATGTTATCGTGCCAGTTGTATACCTTGGATTCATGCAGGTACATTCACTGTATACCAGACGAATTCAATTTTGGCAGGTTATGTCTGAAATATTTAAAGTCAGCGTCTATGCCATTGCGGCATTGATTTTTATTATATACGTGGTTCATACAGCTGCGTCTACGTCACGATTATTTGTAGGCCTATTGGGAATCAGTGCGTTTATTTTATTGGTTATAGGGCGTTTTATCGTCAAAAAAGTATTAGGAAGCATCAAAACCCTGCAGGTGCCGGTCCTTATTATGGGAGCGGGAAAAACAACGGCCTTGATTATAGACTATCTGCAGAAGGATGCAGGCCTTGGCTATGACTTTATTGGCTGCTTGGAAGACAATGAGCCGGAACAGAAGGTATTGGACAAGATGCCGTGCCTGGGTGGATTTAATGACGCTGAACGAGTTATCAAAGAAACCGGTGTGCAGTATGTTATGGTAATTGCGCCGGGGCTTTCCAACGATGAAATACAAAGTATCGTATATCGGCTGCAGCCTTTGGTAAAAAAAGTATCGTTTATACCTGACATGGGGGGCTTACCATTGGCGACAATTGACATGAAGAGTCTCGTTGATGGACATATTGTTGCGTTTAGCTTTCGAAATAACCTAGCAGTACGATATAATCGAATCATTAAGCGTGTGTTTGACATCGTCAGCACCGTGATTGGCATTATCTGCATTTCGCCGCTTCTTATCGGCATTGCCTTGTGGATATACAAAGACTCTCCGGGGCCCGTCATTTTCAAACACCGCCGCGTAGGCCGCCATGGCAAAGAATTCAACTGCTATAAATTCCGCAGCATGTGTGTTGATGCGGATGTCAAACTCAAAGAACTCTTGGAACGAGATCCGGCAGCCAGAGAAGAATGGGAGAAAGAATTTAAACTCAAACACGACCCGCGCATTACCAAAAGCGGCGCGTTCCTGCGCAAAACCAGCCTGGATGAACTGCCGCAGCTGTTCAACGTCCTCAAAGGTGAAATGAGCCTCGTAGGTCCCCGGCCGATTATACAGGATGAAGTGCCCCGCTATGGCAAATACATCGAAGATTTCTATATGGTCCGTCCCGGCGTTACCGGCATGTGGCAGACCAGCGGCCGCAGCGACGTCACCTACGACGAACGCGTTCAAATGGATACATGGTATGTGCGCAACTGGAACGTCTGGTTTGACATCGTCCTGATTTGGCGTACTATCGGCGTCGTTTTGGGCAAAAAAGGAGCGTATTAAAGCGGCCTATGATATAATACAAGTAGAATCGTTGATGCAAGTCATTCAGTAATAGAAATGAGAAACTATTACGTATCAGAGGGTATTGCCATATAGAGGTGAGCATGATGTCACGCATGACAGCAAAAACAATTCGAAGTATCTGGATATGGCAGACCATGCAGCGACAAAACGGAAAAAGAAAGAGTATTATACTTTAAACTCGGAGAACGGGACAAAGCCCAATCGTATCTGGAGACACTAAAACAAACCTGCCCGGGTACGAAAAAATTTTTACACGCTGTAAAAACGGAAAACGAATATGTACTGAGCGATATGTATAATCCCATGGGATATAAACCGGGTACAGTCAGCGAATTGATAGAACACTATCTTGACAATCCGCATGTGTACGGCCGCGAACCGTATTTCTTTGAGTGGGCAGATAAGGCATTGATCGTTCATCGGAAGAAAAAGTAAAATGAGGCAATCATTATGAACCAACATTACATTACTAAAATACATATTGATAAAATCAGACATTTGCACGATATCACAATTCCTCTATCTGATACAGAATGCAAACATCTTATTTTGACAGGTGAAAATGGTAGTGGGAAAACCAGTGTCATTGAAGCATTAGCGGCATATTTGTCGAGATATTCCTTGTCACCCAATGAGCAGGATGGTTTAAGAATTTGGATGCAAGAATATGATGGCTTGCAAACGGAACTTTTGAATATGTCCAAGTCTGATTCTCGATATCTTAACGTATTAAATAGATTTAAATATGTCGAGGGACAGATAGAACGTTATAAGCAAGGCGTTTCTGCAGAATTTTATCAAGAAAATACTGTGAGTGCTGCAGTTTTTCAGGGACAGTATATTATGGCGTATTATCAGGCGGAACGGGAATATACAGCACAGAATGAAAAAAATGTAGCAAAAGTAGATCTAAAGGATACGTATGCGATTCAAGAACATCCGGGCAAAGATTTTGTGAAATATATCCTTAATCTGAAAACTATAGGTGCCATGGCAGAAGTCAGCGGCAAAGCTGAACGCGCTGCTGAAATTAAGCAATGGTTTCAAAATTTTGATCATGTACTGCAGGTCATTTTTAATGACCCGATGGCCCATCTTGATTTCGACATTGAAACCTTTGCTTTTCACATTATTGTTTCAGGCAGAGAGCCATTTACTTTTGATACGCTTTCCAGTGGCTATGCGGCTGTTTTGGATATTGTCGTTGACTTGATGATGCGTATGGAAAAGAAAGCCGGCAAGCATTATGATTTGGAAGGTGTTGTCCTCATTGACGAAATCGAAACACATCTGCATCTGGCTCTTCAACGAAAGATTATGCCGATTTTAATTAATCTTTTCCCGAATATTCAGTTTATTGTCACGACGCATTCTCCATTTATTCTTAATTCCATCAACAATACAGTCATTTATGATTTGGCACACCATACACTGGTAAACAAACCGGAAGGATTATCCAATATTCCTTATGATGGAATTGTTGAGGGGTATTTTAATTCATCGACGTTGTCCGATAAACTGAAGGAAAAATATAAACGATATAAACAATTAGCAAAGAAACCTGTTTTGACAGATGAAGAGTGTACGGAAATTGCTGATTTAGAATATTACCTTGATGAAATTCCTGACTATTTGGGATTGGATTTTATGGCTGATTATAAAAAGCTCAAATTGGAATTATCGCAGAAGGAGAACGTGTGATGGTAAAATGTGATAAATCTCCAACTGCACCTGTATCATTGGCTGTTGAAAAAGCGAAAGGAACAAGCGGTTCCTATCGCGGAGAAGATGTTGTAAGACAACTTAAAACAGATTTTCATGATAAATGCTATATTTGCGAATTAAAAGGATTGCAGGATCCACAAATTGAGCATTTAAAACCTCATAGGGAAAATATCGATTTGAAATTTGATTGGAACAATCTCTTTTGGAGCTGCAGTCACTGCAACAGCATAAAAAATCAACAAAAATATGATGGAAATATCATTAACTGCTGCCAAGAAGATCCAGAAAGACATATTTCCTGCCAATATGTAAACAATGAAGTGGACGTAAATGCATTAGACAATGAAGTAACATCTCAGATGACGGCAGAATTGATTAATGAAACGTTCAATTTGCAAAATACAGGTATGCGAGTGGTCGCCGCTGCGTATCGCATCAAAGCTTTACGTAAAGAGATGAATATCTTTTTTTATGAATTGCTGCGATATGAAAAAAATAAAACGCAGATGAATAAACGAAGAGTCGTCGTGCGACTGAAACGAAGCGCGGCATTTGCTGCTTTTAAACGATCCTATATTCGAAATAATGAGAAATATGCAGAATTATAGGAATATGTTGAGCTTTGAAACTAAAAGCGGCACCTAATTATAATTTATGCGAAAGAAGAAGTTGAAAATATGTCTATAAAAATCCTAATTGCAGCACACAAACCATATTGGATGCCGAAGGACGCTGTATATCTTCCCGTTCATGTCGGGGCGGAAGGAAAAGACGCTATCGGCTATACACCAGATAATACGGGCGACAATATCAGCAGTAAAAATCCCAACTTTTGTGAACTTACCGGACTGTATTGGGCCTGGAAGAATCTAGATGCCGATTACATAGGTCTTGTCCATTATCGCCGGTATTTTACACGAAAAGAAGTCCACAATATAGAACAAAAAAAACAGCAAATCCTTACCCAGGAAGAATGGAAAACACGCTTGCAGCAGCATCCGGTCATCGTGGCAGATAAACGCAAATACTATATTGAAAGCAACCGCTCCCATTATAACCATGCCCATCATCCGGAAGGACTGGATATAACAGAGCAATTGATCAAAGAAATCTGTCCTGCATATCTGCCTTCTTTTGAAATCGTTATGAACCGAACATGGGCGCATATGTTCAATATGTTTGTCATGCGCCGCGACCTCTATGACGCCTATATGCAGTGGCTGTTTACCATCCTTTTTGCATTGGAAAAACGCATCGATCTCACCGGTTGGAATACTTACGAATCACGCGTATTTGGTTTTGTGGCAGAACGACTGTTGGATGTTTGGCTTGAACATAATAGTGTGGACTATATGGAGCAAAATGTTTCTTTCATGGAAAAACAAAATTGGCTGAAAAAAGGCGGATTGTTTTTGGAAAGAAAGTTTTTTGGAAGTTGGAAGAGAGTAGGAAAAAGTTGTGAACAATGAGAATATAATATTCTGGAAATGGGATAGAAATTATGGAATTTAATTGGACTGCAATTTTAACGACTGTAATTGGTGGAATTATTGGTATTTTGGGTGGGTATATTTCTGTAACACATACTCATGCTTTAAAAATAAAAGATAAAAAGATACGATTACGTAATCAATTAAGTGGTCTTATTGATTTATATGAACGCAGTGAAAATGTTAGCACGGAGGTTTCTAAAGGAAAGGAACATATTGCTTCATTAATCGTAACTTCAGGAATTTTTATATTAGATAATAGATACAAAGACGATATTTTATTTGTTGAATTATCTGCAATTGAGAAACAAGAAATATTGTTTTGGTTAAACCAATGGGAAAAAGTTAATGAAATATTATTACAGCAGTCATTTACACAGATAGTTTTCTATGAATTTTTGAGAAAATACTGCCCGGAGCAAAAGAAAAATATAAAAAGCTTATTGTCCCCAATAAAAACTATCGTTGAAGATAAATTAACTGAAGACAATAGGACTTATTTTTGCAAACGATTTTTTTTGAATATTATATTGATAATGAAAGAGTGGATATGCTATGCTTGTAAAAGCATATGTAGTATAATAAATATTATACTATGTTTTATAAAGAAGGTTTTATAAAGAAGGATAGGCATGTTTGAAAAATTATATTCTATCAAATTGCCTTTAGACAAAAGAAGGCAAGAACTCTATATAAAAGGAAAAGCGTTGCGCATCGAAGGAGATGCTGTTTTTCTGAAGAAAAATCAAACGCTAGATTTCGCAACATATTTTAATTTATTTTCTGTACAAAAATGGAAAAAATATACCTCTATCCGCGCGGTTAAAATTCAGCTGCAGCTACAGGGAAAGTATGAAATTACTGTTAGTAAGATTAGTGAAGAGCAAGAGAAGACTTTGTTTACTGAAATAGGACAAGGTGAGTATCAAAAGCGTATTCCATTAGACGATATTAATGATAATTTTATAGCCGTTAAAATCAAGGCATTGGAAGATGATGTGCAATTTCTCGGTGGCGCGTATTATGGGGAATTTGATAAAAAGCAAGAGGCCAATATTGGCATTATTATCTGTACTTTTAAACGGGAAAAATACGTAAAACGGAATTTAGAAACTTTGAAATTGTTAATGGCAGATAATCCCCATTTTCATGTTATGATTATCGATAATGGCAGTACGTTACCGGAAATACAGGAAGAACAGCTTCAGATTATCCATAATCGTAACTATGGCGGCTCCGGCGGCTTCACGCGTGGTCTGATTGAACAAGTAAATCAAGGCGTCAATGACTATGTTATTATGATGGATGATGATATTCTTATCGAAACCTCTTCTCTTGAACGCGTATATGCATTATGTTGTTACCGAAAAGAAAAATATACCATGCAAATGATTGCTGGTGCTATGGTGAGTATGGATCAACCGACTTTACAATATGAAAATACAGCATATTGGGGAAAAGTCAGACTGCACTCATTAGGCCAAGGTTTAAATCTAAATGCTATGAATGATTTGATTCAAAATGACCAGTTACCGCCCATGAAAAATAAATATGCTGCTTGGTGGTTTTGCTGTATTCCAGTCGCTGTGATTCATAAAAACGGATATCCTTTACCGGTTTTTATCAAGAGTGATGACATGGAATACGGCATTCGAAATCATCAAGACATCATCACGATGAATGGTATCGGTGTTTGGCATGAAGCTTTTGCCAATAAAATGAGTCCTGTAGTTAATTATTACAGCGACCGCAATATGTTGATACTTAATGAATATGCTGATGGCTGTGGACGTGGAACTGTATTATTCAGCATGATAGCTAGACTGGGACGGCGGATTTTACGCGGCGATGTTCAAGGAGTTCGAATTTTTGAATTAGCCGTGAAAGACTATGCGTCTGGCTTTCAAGGCATTACCGCTATCGGAGCAGACGAAAAGATGGAACAAGTTAAGCAGTATAAAGGAAGAGAGAATCTTTGGGCTTCTGTTTTTATCACGTTATTCCGGATTTTAAAAATTGCTGTCAATTATTCAAACTTGCATAAACAATACATTGATTTCAGAAATAATCAATTACAAACACAAGATTTTTGGAAGGAGTATCTGAAACTAAATAAATGAAATCTTTTATACAAGAACTATACAAATATAAATACCTGATACAAGAACTTGTTGTACGAGATATCAAAAAGAAATATCGCCGTTCTGTTTTAGGCGTTGTCTGGAGTATTTTAAATCCGCTTTTAATGATGGTCGTAACGGCGATGGTTTTTTCTACACTATTCCGTTTTGATATCCGAAATTACCCATTATATTTGCTTACTGGTCAGGTACTCTTTACCTTTTATGCAGAAAGTACAAATTTTGCTATGAGTTCTATTATTGAAAATGGGGGACTTATTCGCAAAATATACATACCTAAGTATTTGTTCCCTTTATCAAGAGTTATTTCTAGTTGCGTCAATTTGTTTTTCACATTGCCAGCACTAATATTAATTATTTTAGTAACAGGGCAGCCATTGACGCTGGCAATGGTGAGTTTCATTGTTCCACTGGCATTATTTTTTATCTTTTGTCTGGGAGTAGGGCTAATTCTCTCGACAATGGCTGTTTATTTCAGGGATATGTTCCATTTATATGGTGTCTTGATTAATTTACTTAGTTACGCTACCCCTATCTTTTATCCAGAAAAAATTGTGCCAGAACAGTTTATCCTATTACTGAAGTTAAATCCGCTTTACTATTTTTTCAAGGCATTTCGTATGTCGGTATACGACGGGGTTCTGCCAACGGCACCACTGCTCTTTCACTGTACTATTATTGCGGTAGTAGCTTTTGGCATTGGCTGCTATGCCTTTAAAAAATATCAGAATCATTTCATTCTCTATATTTGAGTTATACGGGAGGCTATATGAGTGAAACAGTAATTCAAGTTAGAGATGTATCCATGCATTTCAATTTGATGGAAGAAAAAGTAGATTCTATCAAAGAATATTTTGTCAAATTAATAAAAGGAAAATTGCTGTATAATGACTTTACAGCATTAGACCATATTTCCTTTGATGTACAAAAAGGGGATATACTTGGTTTTATTGGCTTTAATGGGGCTGGAAAAAGTACACTGCTGAAAATCTTAGCTGGTGTACTGACGCCAACGACAGGCAGCGTCAAAGTAAAGGGAAGTGTTGCTCCGCTTATTGAAGTCGGAGCCGGTTTCGATCCAGAATTGACTGCCAGAGAAAATATTTATCTCAATGGAGCTATTCTAGGCTTTTCAAAATCCTTCATCGAAAAAAAATTTGACAGCATCATCGAATTTGCTGAATTACAAGACTTTGTCAATGTACCTGTTAAAAACTTTTCGAGTGGTATGTATGCGCGTCTAGGTTTTTCCATCGCAACAGCCGTACAGCCGGATATCCTAATTGTCGATGAAGTATTGTCCGTCGGGGATTTTCGTTTTCAGCAGAAATGTGAAGAACGCATCCGCAAAATGATAGAAGACGGAGTAACGATTCTACTTGTATCTCATGATATGGGGATGATAGAACGTCTCTGTAATAAAGTACTGTGGCTGGATCATGGAAAAATGAGAGATATGGGAGAAACTGCGAAGATTTGTGAAGAATATAAAAATAATTAATATTGTGGAGGTAAAAAAAACAATGATTTTACAAAATATTGTCTTTCCGAAAATAGGAATATGTACAGAAGAAAAAATGTTTTTTAGAAAAATGAGAACGGATAGTCATTATAATTATACGGATAATTTTTTAACAGTTGCAGCAGGAGATATTATTCAATTTAATACGTATTTTAATGCGTTTTTAGCAGATAAGTGGGCTAAATATACTTCAATTGAAAATTGCAATTTATGGATCAAAGGGAAAGGCTCTGGCATTTTAAAGATTTATAGATATTCTTCGATGAATGGCAAAGAACTTATTTTTAGTAAAAATATAAATTTATCACCTGATGGAATAATTTATGATGTTTGTGCTAAGCGTGAAGATATATATGGAATTATATATTGGGAATATGAAGCGCATGAAAAATCAGTAATTTTAGAGTCTCATTATTCTACATATAAAGATTATGCAAATAATATTTCTTTGGGTGTTGTTATTACCACATTCAAGAGGGAAAAATATGTTGAAAGAAATATGAATTCTTTAAAAAAACATCTATTTGATAAAATTAATGATGATAATTTTCATATTTTTATTATTGATAATGGACAAACTTTACAATTGTCAAATAATAGTCGTATTACTATTATTCCTAATAAAAACTATGGTGGGGCTGGTGGCTTTGGCCGCGGTATGTTAGAGATTTATAAACAAAAAAAATATAATCATGTGATTTTTTGTGATGATGATGCGGTATATGAACC
>CAVKEA010000019.1:0-40567 GCA_963655305.1 bacterium | reverse complement strand
CTTTTTATGTTTTCTTCAATGCATTAAAGATTTCCCACAATTATTTTACACTAACCAGTATAGCATACGAAGATTAAAACAAAATTAAAATACGATTAGAATTAGATTAAAATTTGATGAATACGATGGGATAGGGTATGTATCTTCTGGCCAAGAAGAATTACGATTAGAAATACGATTGTTTTTCGGTTATTAAGTAACATCTTTTACCGTTTGCGTGGATACAACAACAAATTGTAGATTCAAGTTGCTGGTGTGATTTTTCTTGTGATACAATAAAACCAGTGAAGACGCAGTGGGTGGTGAATAAGTTGCAGGTTGGGATAAAGCGGCTGGTTTGTATGGGTTTGGCTGTGTTTTTTCCTGTAGGATTGGCGTTTGGGTGTACATTGTTTGGTGCCCAGGGAAGCCGTGTGCAGGATGGCGGTGCGATTTTGGTTAAAAATCGGGATTGGCGGCCGGAATATCAGGAAATGCGGTTGGTTCAGGGTACTCCGTATCGATTTTATGGTCTGTACGGGGGTACGAAAGATAATATGGCATTGAAAGGCGGCGTCAATGAAAAGGGATTGGCTGTATTTTCGGCTTCTGCCAGTGTCATTCCGGCTGCCCAACGAACGGCGATGGGTAAAAAAACAGGATGTATCAAACGAATGCTGGGTACGTATGCCTCGGTGGAAGAAGCATTGAACAAAACTGCCGCATGGGGCGGCCCTAAATTTTTTTTATTGGCAGATGCAGCCGAATTAGCATATGTGGAAGTAGGAAAAGACAATCAGATTGTGGTGCAAAGACAGAAAAACGGGACACTGGCCCATACCAATTTTTATTTGAGCTCCAAGTTTCAGCAGCTGAATTTGAAAAAAGGGACTTCGGCACGGCATCGCTATGCGCGGATACAAGCATTGCTGGCTTTACAGCACACGCCGTATCAGCTTGATGATTTGCTGCAGTACAGCCAAGATCGGTCAGACGGCCCGGACAACAGTATTTGGAGAGTGGGAAGCCGTCCGCAGGGGCCGCAAACGATAGCGACTTTTGGCGTTTGGCTGCATGCCCATGCCAAACCGGATGTGTTTGTCAAGGTGCGGCAGCAGCCCACGGATACGGGGCATGAGACTGTGTATCGTTGGAATGGAAAGCAGCTGTTTCCAGATGCGCCATTGTGAAGCTGTTGGTACATGAAAAAATATAGTTAGTATAAAAATATTGTATAGCTGCAGCGTACAGGGGGAGTGCATATGACAGCCAGTGAACAGGAATGGGAACATCTTTTGCATATCAAAACGGCCGGCCGGGATGACAGCCAGGCCGACGGAGAACATCATCCGTATGAGCCGACGGATTACTGTGTATTGGAACGGCTGGCTAACAGCGGCTATATTCGCAAAAAAAGTATGCTGCTGGATTATGGCAGCGGCAAAGGACGGGTTAGTTTTTTCTTGTCGTATCAGACAGGCTGTCATTCTATTGGCGTCGAATATGACAAGCGGTTGTGGCAAAAAGCGATGACCAACTGGCAGACTGCAGCATCCCGCAATCGTGTTTCTTTTGTGTTGGCAGATGCGGCGGTGTATGACGTGCCGGATAGTGTAGACTGCTGTTTCTTCTTTAATCCCTTTGCCCTGCATACGCTCAAACGTGTGTTGGGCAGGATTTTAGATTCATGGCAGCGCAGGCCCCGGCAGATATATTTATGTTTTTATTATTTGTATGAAGATACGGCAGCGTATTTAGCGCAGCATGTGCGGCTGCATTTGGAAGAATGTATATCCTGTCAGGATTTGTTTCCTGGTGCGGACCGCAGGGAAACCGTATGGGTGTATACGATCGTATAGCGGCAGATGCCGTATATCGTTGGCAGTAAACCGGCTGACGATATATGAAGTGCGAAGGGAGATATAGAGAATGGTGCGAGATATTGTGCGGGATGTTATTTTTTTAGGGCGAAAATCACAGGCGGCCTCACGGGAAGATTTGCCGACGGCCCAGGATTTATTGGATACGCTGGCAGCACATCGGCAGGAATGTGTCGGCATGGCTGCGAACATGATTGGTGTGCTGAAAAATATTATCGTCGTGCATACGGCACAGGGCGATGAAATTTTTATCAATCCGGTTATTGTGCAGAAAAGTGACCCGTATACGACGGAAGAAGGCTGTCTTTCTTTGACAGGGATGCGGCAGACGACTCGGTATCGGAAAATCGTCGTCGTATATGAAGACATGAAACTGAAAAAACGACGCCGGACCTATACGGGCTGGACAGCGCAGATTATTCAGCATGAATGCGACCATTTAGCCGGTATTTTGATATAGCTTTTGATTAGGCGGCATCTTGACTTGAAGTACTGTCCAGGCAGTATAGTAAGGCCGTAGGAGGTGCTGCATATGGAAACGATTGCATTTAACAATGGCGTAGAAATACCGCAGCTGGGGTTTGGCGTGTTTCAGGTGACAGATTGGCATGTCTGTGAACAGGCCGTTTTGCAGGCACTGGAAGTCGGGTATCGGTCACTGGATACTGCCAAAACGAAGAAGCCGTAGGAGCGGCCATTCGCAAAAGTCACGTAGCGCGGCAGGTTTTTTGACATCCAAGGCATATATTCAGGAAATGGGCTATGAAAACACGAAAGCGGCGTTTGCCCGTTCTTGTGAAAAATTGGGCACAGAATATTTGGACTTGTATTTGATTCACATGCCTTTTGCCGATTACTACGGCGCGTGGCGGGCGATGGAAGAATTATACAAAGAAGGAAGAATCCGGGCTATCGGCATCAGTAATTTTCTGCCGGACCGGTTGATTGATTTTTGTGAAAATGTGTCGGTTATGCCGGCTGTCAATCAGTTGGAAATTCATCCGTTTTATCAGCGAAGAGAAGAATTGGCACTGATGGCAGACTATGGCATCCGGGCAGAAGGCTGGGCGCCGTTTGCCGAAGGCATGAACGGTATGTTCACCAATCCGGTGCTGACCGCGATTGCCAAAGCGCATGGCAAAACAGTGGCGCAGGTTATTTTGCGGTGGAATATACAGCATCAGATTATTTGCATACCGAAATCTATTCATCGAAACCGTATGGAAGAAAACAGGGATATTTGGAATTTTACGTTGTCTGCTGAAGAGATGAAGCGTATTGCCGCGTTGGATTTACAGCGGCCGCAGATGTTCGATCCCCGCAAACCCAGTGAAGTAAGACGGGTATATGAGTATTTGAATCATCCTGTCGTAACGAGCTTATAGATGTTGCTTTTGGTTTTATCAAAATAAGAAATGTGTTGCAGGTAAAAAATACAGAAATAAAAACAAGGACTGTGAAACGGGATATACTAGTTTCACAGTCCTTGTTGTATTATGTTGGTATTTACTGCAGTTCTTCAGCGGTTGGTTCTACGCCAAACCATTTTTTATAAAGCTGAGTATACGTGCCGTCGGCTTTGAGTTCCGCCAGGGCCTTGTTGATGCTTTCCAGTTCTTTTTCATGGCCTTTGTCGATAGCCATGGCAGAACCGGCCAATTTTTTCGGTTCACCGACGACTTTCAAGTCCGATAAGCCGCCTTTGGCGATATAGTAGAGAGCGACGGCTTTGTCAATAGCGACAGCTTCGCTGGCTCCGGTCTGCAGTTCCTGCAGGCATTGGTAATTGGCATCGAATTGCTTCAATACCGCTCCCTGTTTTTCAGCGAAATCCGCTGGTTTGGAGCCGGCCTGCACAGCGACTTGTTTGCCGGCAATATCATCCCAGCCCTTGATCGTCGTGTTGTCTTGGCGGACGACAATTACAGAACCGCCAATGTAATACGGCGCCGTGAAATCGACTTGCTTTTTCCGTTCGTCCGTAGCGGACATGGCTGAAGCGATGATGTCGATTTGGTTGCTTTTTAATGCAGGAATCAATGCATCAAACCCCATGGCTTTGATTTCGACTTTTCGTCCCAGTTTATCCCCAATAGCCTGTGCTAAATCGATATCAAAGCCGACATAGGAATCGCCTTCTGTAGCTTCAAATGGCGGAAAAGAAGGTTCGGTACCGACGATTAACGGTTTATCTGTTTTTTCTGCTGTTTTTGTATCTTGTGAGCCGCATCCTGCCAGCAGTGACATCGTAGTGAGAGCGGCAAAACCAGCAAGTATCCATTTTTTGTTCATATTCATACGCCCCTTATTTTAATTATAAAAAATATGTAAGTAATTATATATCTTTGAAGAATAAAAATCAAGGAAGTACAGATAAAATATACAAAAATATAATGGGAAAATGCGATACATCACACTATTTTATCCTATATATAATATGTATATAAAAATACCATTACGAAAAAATAAACGCATTGTTCATTTCTTCGTAATGGTATAGGAGCCATTAATTCTTTTTAGGCAGCCGTTTAAGGGACAGGCCGATGCGTCCGCGCTGGGCATCGACGGAAATAATCATGGCATCGACGATGTCGCCGACGCTGATGATGTCTGTAGGATGACGGAAGCGGTGACTGCATAATTCGGAGCGATGAATAAGCCCCGGTGTTTTTAAGCCAAAATCGACAAAGGCGCCGAAGTCAACGACATTGTGGACGGTGCCGCGTACAATCGTACCGACTTTTAATTCATCCAGTGAGACGACATGACGGCGTGTCAGCGGCTTGGGAAATTCGCTGCGGACATCCCGTCCCGGCTTGCGGAGTTCCTCTAAAATATCGCGGATAGTCGGTTCTCCGGCATGCAGGGAAGCGGCCAACAGCGGGACGGCGTTCATTTGAATTTTTTCCTGCAGGAGATGCAGTTTGGATGTATCCTGCAAATCCTTTGGCACGAATCCATAATGAGCGGCAATTTTTCTGGCCAGGTCGTAGGATTCCGGATGGACAGATGTATTATCCAATGGTTCGTCGCCGTCTTTGATGCGTAAAAATCCGGCACATTGGGTAAAGGTAGCAGGGCCTAGGCGGCTGACGGACAGCAGTTCCTGTCGGTTGTGAAAGGGGCCGTTTTCGTTGCGGTAGGCAATGATATTGGCGGCCGTGGCGGCTGTCAGGCCGGATACATGCTGTAGCAAGGCGGCAGAGGCCGTGTTCAAATCGACACCGATGTAATTTACTACCGATTCGACAACTGTGTCTAAGGCCGCAGAGAGGTCTTTTTGATTGACATCATGCTGATACTGGCCGACGCCGATGGATTTGGGATCGATTTTTACGGATTCAGCCAGTGGGTCTTGGATGCGGCGGGCAATGGATACGGCGCCGCGAATGGTAACATCCAAATCAGGCAGTTCTTCTCGTGCCAAGTCTGAAGCAGAATAGACGGACGCCCCGGCTTCATTGGCAATGATATACGGGCAGGAGAGATGCTGCGCTGTCAGCATAGAGGAAACGAACTGTTCCGTTTCATATGAAGCTGTACCGTTGCCGATGGAAATTAACGTCACGCCGTATTTTTTTATCATTTTTCCCAGGGAAGCGGCACTTTGCTGACGCTGCCGTTCGGAACTCGTCAGATAGTATGTGCCGTGCGCCAGCACATGTCCTGTCGGGTCAATGACCGCTGCTTTGCAGCCAGTACGGTAGCCAGGGTCTAAGCCCAGGATAGTCTGTCCAGTAAAAGGCGGCTGCAGCAGGAGACTGCGCAAATTTTTGGCAAAAACGGCAATGGCCTGTTTATCTGCTTTTTCCGTCAAGTCGCTGCGAATTTCACGTTCCATCTGCGGAAAGATGAGCCGTTTGTAACTGTCGGCAGCAGCCGCAGCAAGAATTTGACCATACGGCGAATGACCGTGCACAATCCTTTGGGTCAATTTTTCAATATAAAAATCATGGTCAGCAGTCAGTGTTACTTTCAGCAGTTTTTGCGCTTCACCGCGATTGATGGCCAAAATACGGTGGCTGGGCAGATGGCAGATGCGTTCACTGAAATCTTTATAGGTAGCTATCGTCGGCGCCTCAGCGTCTTCGACTTGCAGCGCGCAGGTCAGTTTGGCTGACTGCCAGAGGGCACGGCGAAGGAACTGGCGGAACGGTGCCAATTCAGAAATTCGTTCGGCTAGAATATTGGCGGCACCGCTGATTGCTTCTTCTATGGAAGGGACCTCGTCTGTCACATACGCAGCGGCGGCATCTTCCGGGCTGGCTCCTTGCGGGTCTTGCTGCCAAAACATATCGGCGAGCGGTTCCAGGCCGGCATCCCGCGCCATAGATGCTTTGGTGCGTTTTTTCGGTTTATATGGCAAATAGATATCTTCTATTTCCTGCAGCTGCGAGGCAGCTTCCAGCTGCTGTGCCAATGCCTCTGTCCATTGGCCTTGTTCCATGATGGATTGGCGGACGGTTTCGCGGCGGCTGGCTAAGGCTTGTTCGTGCGTATAGTATTCTTGGATTTGGCGAAGTTGTAATTCATCGAGTACGCCTGTGGCTTCTTTGCGATAGCGGGCAATAAACGGAATCGTGTTGCCGTCCTGCAGCAGCTGCAGGGCTGTCTGTACCTGGCGGGTGCGGACTCCGACGGCAGCTGCTACGGCATGAATGATTTGTTCTTCTGTCATAAAGGAGCTCCTTTCTCTATTCCTTTATTATGGGTGCAAGACGACGGCAGGTCAAGAGAAAGGTATATTTTTTATCAAATAAGAGGAAGAGGCCTGCCAAACGCATTATAAAATTTCATATTATGAATTAAAAATTTATATTGAATATGTTGAAATTTTTATTAATAACCGTTACAATATAATAGAAGATACTTGGAAGTGACCTATTATAAACTATATTATATGGTATTTGTAATAGGCCTAGCCGAGAAAAAGAGGAAGGGGGAAGTACCATGAAGATTGCCGAATTATTGCGGGATAATGGCTATAAAGTCACACCGCAGCGACTGGCTGTGTATGAAGCCATTAATCATAATACGACACATCCCAATGCGGAAGCGATTTATACGAAGCTGCAGCCCCAATATCCATCTATGAGTTTAGCTACGGTGTATAAGACGATGGAGATTTTTGCTAAAATTGGCGTTGTCAAAATTTTGCAGTGCGGAGAAGACGCACACCGCTATGATTACAATACGACACAGCATGCGCATATTCGCTGTGTTCACTGTAATCGGGTGATTGATGTAGATATTGACGAAAATGCGTTGGCAAAACAGGCAGCGACACAGTCCGGATTTGCGATTGAAGGCGTCAGCTTATCGTTTTTGGGTTTGTGCAAAGATTGTGAAAAAGCACTGGCAGCACAAAAAGCGGTACAGAAGGCAGCAGATGAACCGCAATTAGAAGCAGGAAATTAGACGTACAGGAAAAGGGACTGCTGCATGAAGGAGTTCGTCGTCATGCCCTATCCCGTTTCTCTAACCGTTTACTGTTTGGAGTTTGATTTGCATTACCGTTTCAGCGTATCATGCAAAGGAGCCGTCATATCATAGGATGCGACGGTTCCTTTTTTATATAGGAGTGGATAGTATGTTGCATATAGGATGTCATTTATCGATTTCACAAGGATTTTTGCACATGGGAAAAGAAGCCGTGTCGATTGGTGCAGACACATTTCAGTTTTTTACACGCAATCCCCGCGGCAGCAGCGTGCGGGCATTGGATATAGCGGATATACAGGCGTTGAATGCGTTTATGAAAGAGCATCAGTTTGCTCCGATTTTAGCCCATGCGCCGTATACGCTGAATGGCTGCTCTAAAACGGAAAAAACACGGCAGTTTGCCTTGGAGGCCATGACAGAGGATTTACAGCGTTTGGAATATGTAGACAACTGCCGCTACAACTTTCATCCGGGCAGTCATGTAGGGCAGGGCGTTGATACCGGTATTGATTACATTGCCCAGATGCTCAACACGGTCATGTTTGCCGGTCAAAAGACGACGGTCCTGCTGGAAACCATGGCAGGAAAAGGTACGGAAGTAGGCCGCAGTTTTACGGAACTGGCTCGAATTTTAGATAAGGTGAAGCTGATAGATAAAATGGGCGTATGCTTGGATACGTGTCATGTATTTGACGGCGGCTACGACATTGTAGAACGGCTGGACGCTGTACTCGACGAATTTGACCGCTGCATTGGCTTGGACAAGTTAAAAGCAGTTCATATTAATGACAGCAAGAATGAGCTGGGAAGCCATAAAGACCGGCACGAAAAAATCGGCCAGGGACATATTGGCATGGAAGCTTTTACGCGGATTATCAATCATCCGACACTGCGTAATCTGCCTTTTTATTTGGAAACGCCAAATGAATTGGCTGGGTATGCCAAAGAGATTGCCATGCTGCGGCAGGCGTATATAGAATAAGGTATAAAATAGGTATGTGTATCGTAGGTGAGGAGGATTGTCGTGCGAATTTTACATACAGCAGATTGGCATTTGGGGAAAATGTTTTATGGAGAGTATTTAACGGATGAACAGGCCTATGTACTGACGAACCAGTTTTTACCGCTGCTGCGGGAAGAACATGTCGATGCCGTACTCTTGTCCGGCGATGTCTACGACCGCAGTCTGCCGCCGACAGGAGCCGTTGCGCTTTTTGATGAGATTGCAACGAAAGTAACGGCAGAATTGGGAATCCCCTTTTTGGTTATCAGCGGCAATCATGACAGTGCCTCCCGGCTGTCGTTTGGCAGTACGCTGTTGGCCAAACAGGGCCTGTTCATTACAGGCGAGTTGGAAAAAGTCAGCGGTCCTTTAGTGCTGGAAGATGCATACGGCCCGATTGCGTTTGTGCCTGTGCCGTTTGCAGAGCCGGCCGTTGTGCGGCATTATCGGCAGGATGATACGATTCATACGTATGAAGACGCATTGAAAGCGATGCTGGCCGTACAGGGAAAAACAGATATAGCGCGCAAAGTTTGTTTGGCTCATACCTTTGTCATCGGGGGGACGGCCAGTGATTCGGAACGGCCCTTATCTATCGGCGGCAGCGATGCCGTGTGTGCTGATATATTTGCCGGGTATACGTATACGGCACTGGGACATCTCCATGGCCCGCAGCAGGCAGGGAGTTCTAACGTGCGCTATGCCGGCAGCCTGCTGAAATATTCATTTGGCGAGGCGCGGCAGAAAAAAGGGGCCGTTCTCGTCGATATAGACGGCAGCGGCAAGGCCGATACGACATTCATTCCGTTCACGCCGCGTCATGATGTACGCGTTGTGGAAGGCGCGTTTGCCGATATACTGCAGGATACATCTGCTGGCGGCTGTGATGATTATTTGCTGTTTCGTCTGACCGATACAGAGCCGATTCTCGACGGGATGGCAAAACTGCGGCAGAAATACCCGCGGGCTATGGCCTTGGAAACGCCCAACCGTCAGCATGCTGCCGCATCAGACCGTTCTTTTAACATACAGCAAACGACAGAAGCCCAATTATTTTCCGGATTTGCCAAAGCGATGCAGGACGGAAACGGACTGACTGACAGCGAACAGCAGTATGTCGATGAATTGTGGGAACAGCTGCGCCGCCAAGAAGGAGATGGCTTGTTATGAGACCGATTTATTTGGAAATGCATGCGTTTGGCCCCTATGCCGGCAAACAAGTGGTAGACTTTACGCAGCTGGGTACGAGAAATTTATTCCTTATCTATGGGCCGACGGGTGCAGGAAAAACGACGGTGCTGGATGCGATTTGTTATGCCTTATATGGTGATACCAGCGGCAGCAGGCGATCTGGCGCGCACATGCGCAGTGAATATGCTTCACCGCAGGAGCCGACATCTGTCTGCTTCATTTTTGCTATTGGCAGTGCCTGCTATCGGGTGGAACGGCAGCCGGAGCAGGAAATTGCAAAAAAACGGGGCCAGGGCCTGAAGCATGCGGCCGCAACGGCGATACTGTATGCCTGCCGGCAGGATGGCGTGACGACGCAGGTTTTGGCAACGAAGAACGTGACCGCTGCCGTAGAAAACTTATTAGGTTTTAAATCCGAGCAGTTTCGCCAGGTAGTATTGCTGCCGCAGGGCGATTTTCGCAAACTGCTGCTGGCCAGCTCCAAAGAGCGGCAGCAGATTATGCAGACACTCTTTCATACACAGCGGTATGCGATGCTGCAGGAATTGGCCAAAAAACGATATGATGCCATTGCCCAATCGTACAGCTTACTTGCCGATCGAACGCAGCAGACACTGCAGCAGCTGGACGTGGCATCGGCAGCAGACCTGCAGACTAAACTGGCTGACATGCAGCGCATCAAGGAAGAACAAGAGAAGGCACTGCAGCAGGCAAGAGACGATAGAGATGCGTATCAAAAGACAGTGCAGGCTGTACAAATGCTGTACGGACATTGGCAGACGGTAAAAGCCAAACGGCAGGAAGCCGCTCAATTGGCAAAGCAAAAAGACGTGTATGATGCCAAACGGGTGCATTTGGAACAGCTGCGGCGGGTACAAGTATTGGCAGAACCGAGCCGCCAACTGGATGAGATTTTGGCGCAGGGCCAGGCGAAACGAAGCGAAGTTGAGAGCATGGCCGCATTAGTCCAGCAAGCAGCCGTCAACTATGCCAGTGTGCAGAAACAGGACAAGAAGCTGCAGGCGCAGCAGTCTCATAAGCAGGCAGAAAAAGAAGAATGCCTGCATTTACAGGGCTTGACCGAAAAAGTAAAGGCATATGCGGCGCTTTGTACGGAAGAACAAAACGTGTCCCAGACGGCGCAAAAAGCAGAAGCGGATTGGCAGCGCGTGCGGGATGAAGCCAACGCAGTCCGGCAGCAGTTGGAGCAGGGACGCCATGTATTGCGCCAGCAGGCGGCATGGATAGCCGAATGGGAAAAAGCCAAAGGCAAAGTAAAAGAAGTCCATGACCGCTGGCAGCAAGAGGTTCGTATCGAAACAGTCTGCCAAACCCTTGCGGTGCAGCAGCAACGCTGGAATGAAGCGAAAGCACAAGAAAAAACAGCCACTGAAGCAGCAAAAAACAGCCGTCTGAACTATGAAGCTGTGCAGGCCTTGTTTTTACAGGGGCAGGCAGCTGTGCTGGCTGCTGAGCTGCAGGAAGGCAGGCCCTGCCCGGTCTGCGGTGCGACGCATCATCCGCAGCCGGCTGTGCCGCTGGAACAGATGCCGCGGAAAGAGGACGTAGAACGGCGGAAACAAGAAGCCGATGTCTGCGAGCAGAAACGGCAACATGCTGCCCTAGCTGCCCGTCAGCGGGAAACGGAGTATAAAGCCGGCCAATCCCAGTATGAATCACTGCGGCAGCAGTATCCGTTCGAAGGGACGAGCGATGTATGGCAGCAGCAATATGCCGCCTGGAATGAAAAGCAGCAGGCCTTGGCCAAGCAAGTCGAAGAAGCAGCCGTGCTGCAGAAAAAAACAGCTGCCTGGGAAGAACGGCAGGTGCAGCTGCAGACAGCCGAAGAAACGATGCGGCGCAGACTGGAAACGGTCAAACTGCAGGCGGCCCGTATTGCCGAAGGCAAAGAAAAAGCAGAAGCGGATATTCCTGAAACCTATAGAAAGGAAGACGCGTTGAAAGCGAGAATTGACACCTTGACAAACAGCGTGCAGGCGTATGAAAAAGCGGTAGGAGAAAGCAGCCAGGCTGTGATGGAAGCGACCAAAGCGCTGACCAAATACCAGGAACAGCAGGCATCCCTGCAAAAACAGGTGCAGGCGCTGCGGGAACAATATACACAAGCGGCAGCCGTGCTGAAGCAGCGGGTCACAGAAGCAGGGTTTGCCAGCATTGACGCATGCCGCCAACTGCAGCGTGAAGTCCCTATGATGCAGGAAGAAGAAAACGACGTCGCGGCCTATGACAAAAAAGTACAGCAGGTACAAGGACAGATTGCCCAGGAAGAAGAAGCAATCGGCAGTCAGCCGGAGCCTATCATGGAACACTATACAGCTATCCTGCAGGAGAAAAATGATAGCTGCCGCCGCCTGGCCGAAGAAGGAGCACGGCACCGCACACAGATGGAACAGCTCATAGCGATGCAAAAACAGCTGGCAGACTGGCAGCAGGAGCAGGACGCGCTGACGGAACAGTACAAAACTGTCGGGTCTGTTTATGAACTGATTGCCGGCAAACAGACCGGTGTCAATTTTGAACGCTATGTGCTGGGGGCGCTGCTGGATGAAGTACTGACAGCCGCCAATGTTCGTCTAGGCAGTATGAGCCGCCATCGGTATGAACTGCAGCGTTCCAAGACATGGGATGACAAACGGGTAAAGCAAATCGGCTTGGATATAGAAGTATTTGATAATTTTACTGGATATGCCCGCCCGGCCAATACCTTGTCCGGCGGAGAAACGTTCTTGGCATCGCTGGCATTGGCCTTGGGCCTGGCCGATGTTGTGCAGACGTATTCCGGCGGCATTCATTTGGATACTATTTTTATTGATGAAGGGTTTGGGACCCTGGATGGAGAAACACTGGATTTTGCGTTAAAAGCATTATTGAATCTGCGGGCCGGCGGCCGTCTGGTGGGTATTATTTCCCATGTGCCGGAGCTGAAAGAACGCATAGATGCAAGGCTGGCCGTCCATAAAACCGACCGGGGAAGTACGGCGTCCTTTGAATTGTTATGATTCGTAAAAGTTATTTGAACCATCTCCCAAAAGGGCATATAATAGGACAGAATGAGTACGCAGAGCGTGTGGAGGGAAGCAGATATGTCTATTCAAAAAGTAAGAGAATATTTTGCCCAATGGGGGATGGAAGACAGGGTGCAGGAACTCAGCCAGTCCAGCGCTACGGTCGAAGAAGCGGCAGCCGCACTTCATACAGAAGGCAAGCGCATTGCCAAATCGATGTCGTTCCTCGTGGATGACCAGCCGATTTTGGTGATTTTTGCCGGTGATGCCCGTGTCGATAATCATAAGTTTAAAATGCGCTTTCATAAAAAAGCGACGATGATTAAACATGATGATGTCGAACGTCTGATTGGCCATCCCATCGGCGGCGTTTGTCCCTTTGCCGTCAATCCGGGTGTCACTGTCTATTTGGATGAATCACTGAAACGATTTCAGACGGTGTTTCCGGCATGCGGCAGTGCCAACAGCGCCATTGAACTCACTCTGCCTGAATTGGAAACCTATTCACATGCCAAAGAATGGGTCGATGTATCCAAAGGCTGGCAGGAAGAAGCATAGGAGGGGGATTATATGCAGTTTACATTCAACCATACCAACTTTAACGTCCTGGATTTAAAACGCAGTATGGATTTTTATCAGGAAGCGTTGGGACTTACGGAAATACGCCGTATTGAAAAGCCTGATTTTACGATCGTCTATTTGGGGGACGGCGTATCTGATTTTTGCTTGGAACTGACGTGGCTTAAAGACCGAAAAGAACCGTATAATTTGGGCGAAAATGAATTTCATACGGCATTTTGTGTCCAAGATATGGATGCGGCCTTGGCAAAGCATAAAGCCATGGGATGCGTCGTATATGAAAATCCGGCCATGGGTATTTATTTTATTGTCGATCCTGACGGATATTGGTTGGAAATTATTCCGGAGAAATAAGATATGAAAGCAGAATATACACAGCGGACAGCCCGTCTGATTGGCCGGGAAAACGTGGCTGCCCTGGCAGAAAAAACAATTCTTATTTTTGGCGTCGGCGGCGTCGGCTCTTTTGCCGTAGAAGCCTTTGGCCGTGCCGGTATCGGGCATTTGATTCTCGTAGATGCCGATGTATTTGATCCGTCGAATCTCAACCGCCAGCTGGGAGCGACGACGGCTACGATTGGCCGGAAAAAGGTCGATGTTATGAAAGAACGTTTGCTGACGATTAACCCGGATATACAAATTGATACGTATGACATGTTTTACCTTCCTGGTGAACAGAAAGACTTTATTGCACAGTCCGGCGCTGATTATGTCGTTGATGCCATTGATACGACCAGTGCCAAAATAGGCATTATTGAAGAAGCCTACCGCGCAGGGATACCTGTCATATCGGCGATGGGGGCAGGCAACAAGCTGCACCCGGAACTGTTTGAAGTAGCATATATTGAAAAAACCTCGGTAGACCCACTGGCTAAAATACTCCGCAAAGAATTAAAAAAACGGCGTATTCGCCATGTCAAGGTCGTGTATTCCAAAGAACAGCCGCATCCTGTCCATACGGAAACAGAAGAACTGCGTCCCAGCCCGGGAAGTATTGCCTTTGTTCCGTCGGCAGCCGGTATGATTTTGGCCGGGGCTGTGATTCGGGATTTGCTTCATATAGACTGAGAAAAAATTTTTTCGTGAGTTATACACAAGAGCTGCAGCCTCCAAACTGTAGCTTTTTTGATGGTTTGAAGCCTTTTTGATAAAAGTTGATAACACCTTTATGAAGTAGGCTGCCATTGACAGAATATACTAGATATAGTATCATTGGTTAGTACTCAATAACGAGCGTAAATGGAATATATGGTATGTATTTTGAATATGAATGTGGTTTACATACAATATGAGGTGGAGGTAATGACATGTTGGAAGTAATCAAACGCAATGGACAACGAGTTCCTTTTGACCGTGAAAAAATTACAGCAGCCATTGAAAAAGCAATGAACAGCAGCAGCGGTATTTATGAAGATGGACAGGCTGAATTAATCGCCAAAGAAATCGAAGACTATGCAGCATCTATGCAAAAGGATATGACAATCTATGCGATTGAAGACCAGGTATATTACCGTTTGCTGAAATATAATAATCCGGCAACGGCACGGGCGTATGAAAACTACAAAGCGATTCAGTCTTTCAAACGGCAGACCAATACGACTGATACGGACGTATTTGGACTGCTGAATAATACAAACATTGATGTATTGGATGAAAACTCGAATAAAAACGGCCATGTCGTATCGACACAGCGTGATTTGATTGCCGGTGAAGTGTCCAAAGATATTGCACGGCGCAAATTGATTCCGGCAGATATTGTACAGGCACACGACAGCGGCGCCATTCATTTTCATGATATGGATTACATTATTCAGCCGATGTTCAACTGCTGCCTGATTAACCTGCAGGATATGCTCGACAACGGGACGGTTATCAACGGTAAAAAAATTGATACGCCTCATTCGTTCCAGGTCGCATGTACTGTAACGACGCAGATTATTGCCCAGGTAGCCAGCGGCCAGTACGGCGGTCAATCTATCAACGGCATTGACCGTATTTTAGCGCCGTATGTACGGAAATCCTTTGACCGGTATATGAAAGCCGTTGTCGAAGAACAGCGGGAAGTATACGGCATTGAACCGGATATGGAAAAAGCAGAAGAAATTGCTTGGAAACGGACGCGCAAAGAAATCAAAGACGGCGTACAGACCATTCAGTATCAAATTAACACCTTGATGACTACAAACGGCCAGGCTCCGTTTGTTACCTTGTTTATGTATTTCAAACCGGACTATAAATATGCCAAAGAAGCGGCGCTGATAGATGAAGAATTGCTCCGTCAGCGTATCCAAGGCATTAAGAATGAAGCCAATGTATACGTTACGCCGGCATTTCCAAAACTGATTTATGTATTGGATGAACACAATGTCCGTGAAGGGAGCCCGTATTTCTATCTGACAAAATTGGCTGCTGAATGCACGGCAAAACGCATGTATCCGGACTACATTTCCGCCAAGAAAATGCGTGAAACCTATGACGGCAACGTATTCAGCCCGATGGGATGCCGTTCCTTCCTGAGCCCTTGGAAAGATGAAAACGGCAACTATAAATTTGACGGCCGCTTCAACATGGGCGTAGTATCCATCAACTTGCCGCAGATTGGGATTTTGGCAGACGGCGATGAAGAAAAATTCTTCCAAATCCTCGATAAACGATTGGAACTGTGCAAAAAAGCCTTACTGCTGCGCGTAGAACTGCTCAAACGCATTACATCGGACGTTTCCCCGATTCATTGGCAGTACGGTGCGATTGCCCGTTTGAAACCAGGCGAAACGATTGAAAAATTTATTTACGGCGGCTATGCTACGCTGTCTCTGGGGTATATCGGCATTTATGAAGCCACATTGCTGACGAAGCACTGCTCGCATACGACACCAGAAGGCCGTAAGTTTGCTATGCGCATTATGGATTCTTTCAACGAACACATTGCCGCTTGGAAGAAAGAAACGAATATCGGCTTTGCCTTGTACGGCACACCGGCAGAAAATCTGACCAATTTGTTCTGCAAGATTGATAAAGCCCGCTTTGGTTCGATTAAAGATGTTACTGACAAAGGATATTATACGAACAGCTATCATGTCGATGTTCGGGAACCGATTAATGTCTTTGATAAATTTAAATTTGAAGCTGATTTTGAAGAAAAATCAACAGGCGGCTGCATCAGCTATGCAGAAATTCCTAACATGACGCATAATATTCCGGCAGTATTGACGATGGTTCAGTTTATTTACGACCATATTGCGTACGCTGAATTTAACACCAAACTGGATTACTGCCATGAATGCGGCTTTGACGGTGAAATTATTTTAAACGATGACAACGAATGGGAATGCCCGCGCTGCCACAATAAAGACCGTAAGAAATTGACGGTCATCCGCCGTACCTGCGGATATTTAGGTGAAAATTTCTGGAACGAAGGACGGACTAAAGAAATCAAGAGTCGTGTTCTTCATATTTAGGAGATGGAGTTACTGTGCATTATGGACAAATGAGACAATATGACATTGCCAATGGGCCGGGCATCCGGGCTACCGTATTTGTAACGGGATGCAGCCGCCATTGCGTCAATTGTTTTAACCCGGAATACCAGGACCCTGCAGCAGGGCAGGAATGGACTGAAAAAGAAACCAAACAGCTGTTGGAATGGCTGCAGGCCCCTACCAACGGCGGCTTAACGCTTTTGGGCGGCGAACCGATGGAAAATACGGAAGACCTGACAGCCCTTGTAAAGACTGTCAAAGCGGCATTGCCGTATAAATCCGTTTGGGTCTATTCCGGTTTTACGTATGAAGAAATCATGGCAGATGCCAAGAAAAAAGCCTTGGCAGATGTCTGTGACGTACTCATTGACGGTCCTTTTGTCGATGCGCTTAAAGATCCGGGCTTATATTTTCGCGGCTCATCCAACCAACGGATTATTGACCTGCGGAAAACCAGAGCATCCGGCAAGGTCACGCTCCTTTGGCCGGATGGACGGTAAAATTATTTTTTCCTTGCAATTCACTAGGCACTGTGCTATACTATCTTAGCATAGGTTTTGAATGATTGATAATGTCTGAGTAAGAAAGAGGTGTAAATAGTGAAAGAAGGAATTCATCCGAATTACGGCAAAGCTACAGTAACATGTGCTTGCGGCAATACTTTTGAAACCGGTTCTACTAAATCTGAACTGCGTGTTGAAATTTGCTCCAAATGCCATCCGTTCTTTACGGGTCAGCAGCGTGCGCAGCAGGCTCGCGGCCGTATCGAACAGTTTAATAAACGTTATGGTAAAAAAGCTAAATAAGCAGCAATACAAGTGGGCAGCAGAGCAGAAATGCTCTGCTCTCTTTGTATGTAGGAAAACAGCATAAGGGGGATAGACTGTGAAAAAAGAAAAGACATATGTCGGCGGCCAGGCCGTTATTGAGGGCGTCATGATGCGCGGCCCTGAATATATTGCAACAGCGGTGCGCACGCCGTCCGGAGAAATTACCATCAAAAAAGATCCGGTTCATTCGTTGGGTGAGAAGTATCCCATATTAAAGAAACCTTTTATTCGCGGTACTATTGCCTTAGGCGAATCGCTTGTATACGGCATGAAAAGTTTATCCTATTCGGCACAGGCTGCCGGTGAAGAAGAAGAACAGCTGACGACCAAGCAGATGGCTGTCACGATGACCTTTTCTGCTGTACTTGCCATCATTTTTTTCTTGGTGATTCCTACATATGGCGCTAAATTTATTCCCGGCGTAGCAGAAAGCACTGTGCGGCTGAATATTGTAGAAGGTATACTGCGGCTGGCTATTTTTTTGCTGTATATATGGGGGATTTCACTTACTAGTGATATTCGCCGTGTTTTTGAATATCATGGGGCTGAACATAAAACGATTTGGACATACGAAGCCGGAGAAGCATTGACAGTAGAAAATGTCAAGAAACACAGCCGTCTTCATCCTAGATGCGGCACGAATTTTCTGCTGATTGTCATGGTCGTGTCTATTTTTGTGTTTGCCTTTTTGGGTTGGCCGAATCTGATAGAACGAATTATTTCGCGAATTATCCTCATGCCTGTTGTGGCCGGCATAAGCTATGAATTAATTCGTCTTGCCGGCAGGACGGAGAACCACGTGATTCAAACCTTGGTGAAACCGGGGCTGTGGCTGCAGTATTTGACGACGCGTGAACCGCACGCTGACCAAATTGAAGTAGCAATTCAAGCGTTAGAAGCAGCGAAACCGGAAGAAAAAGCAGAACCGGCTGCTGATGCTCCGGAAATGCAGGTACACGTAGAAATAAAAAAAGCATAACGAACATGAAAATAATGTATAGGCTTCCGTCAGGAAGCCTATCAGTATGTATTTTTTTAGTATATAATGTAATGTATACAGAATGCAAAGCAGCATCTTAACTGTTTTTTGATACCGTATTAGAGAAAAGAGGAGAGATACAAGCGTGTTTATCGATAAAGTACAGGCCGTAGAAAATAAATTTATGGATTTGGAACAAAATATCAGCGACCCTGCTGTCATTGCCCGTCAGGAAGAATGGCAAAAACTGACCAAAGAACATGCAGCACTGATGCCGATAGTAGAAACCTTCCGTAAGTACAAAGAGATTGCCAATACTGTCAAAGGGGATAAAGAAATCATGGATGACCCGGACAGTGATGACGATCTGATTGCTATGGCCAAAGAAGAATATAATGAATTATCTAAAGAGTTGACCGATTTAGAAGAACAGCTTCATATTCTCATGCTTCCCAAAGATCCGCACGATGACAAAAATGTTATCATGGAAATCCGTGCCGGTGCAGGCGGTGACGAAGCAGCCCTCTTTGCGGGAGATTTGTTCCGCATGTATATGAAATATATTGAAAAACAGCCAGGATGGAAAGCCAGCATTATCAGTTCCAATGCGCCGGAATTGGGCGGTTTTAAAGAAGTCATTTTTTCCGTAGAAGGGTCTGGCGTATACGGCAAGCTTAAATATGAATCCGGTGTGCACCGCGTACAGCGTGTGCCCGTCACAGAAGCCGGCGGCCGCATTCATACTTCGACAGCGACAGTAGCCGTACTGCCGGAAGCCGAAGATGTGGAAATCAACCTCAACATGGATGATGTGCGCGTCGACTATTACCGTGCCAGCGGTGCCGGCGGTCAGCATGTCAACAAGACAAGTTCTGCTGTCCGCATGACCCATATTCCGACCGGCATTGTAGTTGAATGTCAGGATGAACGCTCCCAGCTGGAAAATAGAGCGAAAGCGGTACGCGTTTTGAAAGCTCGTTTGCTGGATAAAGCACAGCAGGAAGCAAATGCCGAAGTAACGGAAGCACGGCGCAGCCAGGTCGGTACAGGCGACCGCAGCGAACGCATTCGGACGTATAATTTCCCGCAGGGGCGCGTGACGGATCACCGCATCAATTTGACGCTATATAAATTGGAAAATATTTTAAATGGTGATATTGACGAATTTATTCAGGCGCTTGCAGAAGCGCGCCGGTCCGAATTGATGAAAGAAGCCGAAACCAATGACTAAGCTGTGGACGATTGGTTCGTTATTGCAATGGACACAGCAGTATTTCTCCCAAAAAGGAATCGATTCTCCCCGGCTGGATGCAGAAATCCTGTTATCCCATGTGCTGCAAAAAGAACGAATTTATCTCTATGCGCATTATGATGAACCGATGAATCCCAAGGAATTGGCGGCATATCGGGAAATGGTCAAACAGCGGGCAGGCCGGTTGTCTGTTGCGCATATTTTGGGAACTAAAGCCTTTATGGGACTCGATTTCCATGTATCAACCGATGTGCTCATTCCGCGGCCGGAAACGGAAATGCTCGTAGAAACGGTAGCAGACATGACAGAAAAAAACAAGCCTGTATCCATATTGGACGTAGGAACCGGAAGCGGTGCGATTCTCATCAGTCTGCTTCATTATTTGCCGCAGGCTGTCGGCACTGGTGCAGATATTTCACCGAAAGCGTTGGAAATAGCCAGGGAAAACGGCAAAAAGCTGGGCGTGGATGCGCGTGTGCAGTGGCAGGAAAGTGATTTGTTTTCTAATCTGGCTGATAAGACCTTTGACTGGATTGTGTCGAATCCGCCGTATTTGACGGCGGCTGATATGCAGCAGCTGCAGCCGGAAGTGCGCCATGACCCGGCCTTGGCTTTGTTTGGCGGTCCAGACGGATTGGATGTATATCGGCGTCTGGCAGAAGAAAGCCCGAAACATGTAAAAAAAGATGGATATTTGGCTGTAGAAATAGGAGCAGGGCAAGCGGCTGATGTCGTTGCTATTTTTACGCAGGATGGTTGGTATACTCATATCAAAACAGTAAAAGATTATGGCGGTATCGAACGAGTCATCTTATTTTCACGAAAAGAGCGAATGTAAATGAGACAAACAAAACTTGTACGGATTACAAATATAGAAAAAGACAAAGCAATTTTAGAAGAAGCAGGGCAAATTATTCGCGATGGCGGATTGGTTGTTTTCCCGACGGAAACAGTATACGGTATTGGGGCCAATGGACTGGATGCCGACGCCTGCCGCAGTATTTATACGGCAAAAGGCCGTCCGAGTGATAATCCTCTCATCTTGACGGTTCCTGACCAAGCAGCGGCTGCCAACGTCGCAGCAGAAATTTCACCAACAGCTAAAAAGCTGATGAAAAAATTTTGGCCGGGCCCGCTGACGATTATTTTCCCCCGTCAGCCGCAGGTGCCTGATGCCGCAACGGGTGGCTTGGATACGGTAGCACTCCGCTGTCCGGACCATGAAGTCTGTCGTGCCTTTTTACGCTGTGCCGGTGTACCTGTTGCAGGACCAAGCGCTAATTTATCGACGCGTCCCAGTCCGACGACGGCTTCAGAAGTCATGCATGATATGGATGGCCGCGTGGATATGGTTATTGACGGCGGTCCCTGCCATATCGGTGTTGAATCGACGATTATTGAATGCACGGGAGAAGACAGAGTTACCATTCTTCGGCCGGGCGGTGTGACGATTGACATGCTGAAAGAAGTAGTGCCGCATGTTCGGCTGGATACCAACTTGGTTACAGGACAGGGCGTGCCGAAAGCGCCGGGCATGAAATACCGCCACTATGCGCCGTCAGCACCGATGACAGTAGCTGTGGGAACGGTGGATGAAGTAGCGGACAAACTGCAGGAACTGTATGCAAAAGCTCAAAGAGAAAAGAAAACAGTAGGCTTTTTGGTAAGTAAAGAAGTCGGCGATCGTTTTCCCAAAGAGCACATGTTTGTCTGGGGACGTCATGAAGACAAGGAAGCGTTAGCAAGACAGTTATACAATGGGCTGCTGTCCTTTGATAAAGACAAGGTAGATGTTATTTTGGCAGAAGGCGTCGATGGCGAAGGCTTGGGCATGGCGGTTATGAACCGTATGAAAAAAGCAGCCGGCGGCAATGTCATATTACTTTAACACGGCGGTACATAATAGGTATATATTTTTGGTATAAAACGGAAGGCGTGTCTTGGCACGCTTTCCGTTTTGTCGTATAATACAAATAGTCTTAGTGCATTCGTTGAGGGAGGAACTATCATGAAATTAGTAATTGGTGCCGATCACGGCGGCTTTGATTTAAAAGAAAATATTAAGGAATATTTGAAAGAACAACACATTGAATTTACGGATTATGGGACATTGACAGGAGAACGGTGTGATTATCCTGAAATTGCCAAAAAAGTAGCAGAAGCTGTCGCAGACGGTACATTTGACCGCGGCATTTTGATTTGCGGCACTGGTATCGGTATTGGTATTGCAGCCAATAAAGTACACGGCATCCGCGCAGCCCTTTGCCATGACATGTTTTCGGCAGAATATTGCCGCCGTCACAATGATGCCAACATTTTGACTATGGGCGGCCGTGTCATTGGGCCGGGCTTGGCCAGAGAAATTGTCCGTATTTTCTTGAATACCGGCTTTGACGGCGGCAGACATGCCAAACGCGTTGCTATGATTACAGAAATGGACAAATAAGACATGATGAAGGGAGTGGTCACGGAATGCAGGTACAAGTTATCAACCATCCGCTGATTCAGCACAAAGTAACGCTGATGCGAAAAAAAGAAACGGGCTCCAAGGATTTTCGCAACTTATTAGAAGAAATTACGATGCTCATGGGGTACGAAATTACACGGGATTTCCCATTGGAAGATGTAGAAATCGAAACGCCTGTTTCTACCATGATGGGGAAACAGATTAGCGGCAGAAAAATTGGTATTGTTCCTGTATTGCGTGCCGGCTTGGGGATGGTGCAGGGCCTGCTAGATCTTATGCCTACTGCTAAAGTAGGGCATATTGGTTTGTATCGTGACCCGAAAACACTGAAACCGGTAGAATATTACTGCAAGCTCCCGGATGTCCAAAATCGCGATTTTATCATCGTAGACCCTATGCTGGCGACCGGCGGCAGTGCATCGGCAGCGATTTCTCTGCTGAAGGAAAAGGGCATACAGCATATCAAGCTCATGTGTTTGGTAGCAGCTCCGCAAGGTGTAAAAAAAGTGAATACAGACCATCCGGATGTGCGGATTTTTGTAGCAGCTTTGGATGATGCGCTGAATGAACATGGATATATTGTACCTGGTCTTGGTGATGCCGGCGATCGTATTTTTGGCACCAAATAAGCAGCAGGAATCCCTGATAGTACGAGTTGTACTTTCAGGGATTTTTCGTGATTATCAGCCGCATGCCATCCAACCGCCCCTGTTTAGGCTGGTCGTGCGGCAGAATTACCCGGTGAATTAGACTCTTTCCTCGGAATAGTCGTTGCCATTAAAATTTGAAGTAAAGAAGGGATAGTGCTGTGGAGAATATCAATTTGGAACAATATATGAGGCCGGTAAGTAAAACCTTGGAAGAAATGCAGGCACTAATGCAGGCATTGCACAGCGTATTTCCTGTAGTACGTATTGTCGATCCGAATATGTTTCGGCCGGTCTGCATCAACGAAGGAAAAGATTTGCATATTTCTCCGTGTCATTGCTATGAATTATGGAAGAAGAACAGCCGCTGTCATAATTGTGCAGCCGAAAAAGCGTTAAAAACCAAATCGCAGGCCATGAAGCTGGAATACATGGGAACAGATATTTATCAAGTTGTCGCTACCTATGTAGAAATCGAGCATAATCCCTATGTGTTGGAAGTCGTGTATCCCTTTGTCGAAACGTCGCTTCCTCATGAAAAGAAGGATAAACGATTGCTGCAGCGCTTAATACGATACGATCACGAACTGTATACCGATGCGCTGACGAGTGCGTACAATCGCCGTTATTTTGAAGATAAAATCAAAGAAAATTGTCCGGTTGGCGGGATTGTCACCATTGATTTGGATGATTTCAAATTATATAACGATATATACGGCCATGACGTAGGGGATATTGTATTACAAAAAGTAGTCGAAACGATTCAATCCTGTATTCGCCGCAATGATTATTTAGTCCGGTATGGCGGTGATGAATTTGTTCTTATCCTGCCGTACATTGCAGAGAAAGACTTAGACCGCAAGATGAAAATCATACAGGAAAAAGTGCGTGCTATCCGCTTTGCAGAATATGAGCATCTGCACGTTTCGATTAGCATAGGCGGTGTCATTTATGACGGCAAGCATGTCGGGCAGGCGCTGCGGCGGGCAGATAAGCTGATGTATCAGAATAAACTGCACAAAGAAGGACGTGTGGCGGGAAAGCTTGAGGCTAATAGTCAAAAGAAAAAAGCTGCTGCTCCGGAAATGGCCAATATACGGCCATTGATTATTATTGCAGATAATTCTGCTAGAAATCGTGCGATACTCAAAGCCAATTTGGGAGACATGTATCGGATTCTGGAGGCTAAAAACGGGGAAGAAGTCATGCAGCTGCTGCAGGAATACAGCACGGATATTGCATTGCTTTTACTGGATTTTGTCATGCCTAAATTAGACGGCTTTGAAGTGTTGTCCTATATGCGAAAAAATCAATGGTATAAAAATATTCCGGTTATGATGATATCCAGTAATGATTCGTTGGCAGACTTACGCCGTGCCTACAATCTGGGAGTCATTGATTATATTCAGTGTCCCTTTGATTCATTGATTATTCGGCGGCGCGTAGCCAATATTATCATGCTCTATGCCAAACAGCGCAGGTTGATTAGAATCATAAAGTCACAAATTTATGAAAAAGAAAGAAACAACCGGATGATGGTCGATATTTTAAGTCAGGTCGTCGAATTTCGCAGTGTAGTGAGCAGTATGCACGTCCAGCATATTAGCGCGCTGACGCGCATGCTGCTGGATAAGTTGATGGAAAAAACAGATGCATATCATCTGACGCGGAACGATAGAAGTATGATTGTCACAGCATCGGCGCTGCACGATCTTGGAAAGATTGCGATTGACGACGCGATACTCAACAAACCGGGCCCGTTGACCAAAGACGAATTTGAAAAGATGAAGCAGCATACTCTGATTGGTGCGAAGATGATTCGCAGCTTAAAGATGTATGAAGGGGAAGAACTGCTGAATGTTGCCTATGAAATCTGCCGTTGGCATCATGAACGGTACGATGGGCACGGCTATCCAGATGGCCTGAAAGGGGAAGAGATTCCGATTTCAGCCCAAGTCGTAGCCTTGGCGGATGTATACGATGCTTTGACCAGCAAACGAGTATACAAAGATGCCTATAGCCATACGAAAGCACTTACGATGATTTATCATGGGGAATGCGGGGCGTTTAATCCGCTGTTGTTGGAATGTCTCAACGATATACAAGACCGGATTAAAGAGGAAATGAATGTCAAATCACAAATTAGAAATGACGAAAAAGAGATGAATATGGTAGCAGAAGAATTGCTGCTTTCATAATAACCAAAAGGGGGACTGTCTGCATGATAGTCCTCCTTTTGGCAGTGCTGCATGATGAGCTGGCAGCAGCTAAAAAACGTTGGAATACGTATAGGGAAGACAGCAAAAGGGCGTTGCATGAATCAATTTGATATCATGCAACGCCCTTTGGATTGGGTATCTTTTAATGAGCACATCCGGTGAGAGCCGAAATGTCTTCTAAATGATACGGTGTTTCCTGATAGACAATATTCAGCCAGTTATGATAAAAGAGATGGGCATAGCTGCACCATGTAAAAACTGGCGTATTGGCGTCATTGTCGTTAGGATAATAATGTTTAGGTACGGCAATGGGCAGGCCTTTATGTTTGTCACGCAGGTATTCTGTTTCCAGCGTTCGTCTGTCGTATTCAAAATGTCCCAGTACAAAGAAGCGGCGATGGTTAGGCGTACCGATAATGTTAATGCCGTTTTCTGTAGAGCGGGATAAAATTTCCAGCTGCGGTGTATTGTACACTTGAATATCGTCAATCGCCGTATGGCGGGATTGCGGAATAAAATACCGGTCATCAAAGCCGCGAAGCAGCGGATGATGGCTTTGCGTCAGTTGATATTCAAAAATACCAAATAACTTGGCAGGCAGCAGCCGTTTGGCAATACCGTAGTAGTGATATAGTGCTGCCTGTGCCCCCCAGCAGAAATAGAGCGTAGAAAAGGCGTGTGTATTGGCCCAGTCCAAATATGTCGTCATTTCCGGCCAGTAATCGACGTCTTCAAAGGGAATTTGTTCTACCGGTGCGCCTGTGATAATCAGGCCATCATAGTAGTTATCTTTGATTTCATCAAAAACGTAGTAGTTTTTTTCTAAGTAGGATGGGTCCGTATGCGTACTTTTATGGCTCGTCGTATGACAGAAGTCTACTTCTACCTGCAGGGGAGAATCACCCAAAAGTCGGAGAAGCTGCAACTCTGTCGGTTTTTTTAGAGGCATAAGATTGAGGATGAGAATGTGCAGCGGCCGAATGTCCTGATGCAGTGCCTGTCCTTTCTCAATAGTACAAATACCTTCTTCATGAAGTTTTTCTTTGGCGGATAATCCGTCCATGATTTTTATTGGCATAGTTGCAGTCTTCCTTTACGTACAGTGAAATAGAATTAAATCTGATTTAAAGCGTTTTCCAAATCAGCTAAGAGGTCGTCGACGTTTTCCAGACCTACGGAGATACGTACGGTACCCGGTGTGATGCCGCAAGCTTTCTGTGCTTCTTCCGAAAGCTGCTGATGTGTTGTAGAAGCCGGATGTACGAGCAAAGATTTGGAGTCGCCTACGTTGGCAAGGTCAGAGAAGATATCCGAGCTGTCGATGAATTTACGGGCAGCTGCATAGCCGTCTTTCAATTCAAAAGAGAAAATGGAGCCTGTTCCTTTCGGGAAGTATTTTTTAGCCAATTCATAATACGGAGAGGACGGCAGGGACGGATAGTTGACTTTGGCAACTTTCGGATGATTTTCAAGGAATGCAGCGATTTTCTGTGCGTTGGATACGTGGCGTTCAATGCGCAGGGACAAGGATTCCAAGCCCTGGATAAGGAGCCATGCGTTGAACGGGCTGATGCATGCGCCGAGGTCACGAAGTGCTTTAGCGCGAACGCGTGTAACAAAACCGGCACCCGGAACATCAGTAGCAAAGTTTACGCCGTTGTAAGATTCATCCGGAGATGCAAATTCTTTGAAGCGGCCGGAACCAGCCCAGTCAAATTTGCCGTTTTCTACGATTAAGCCGCCGAGTGTTGTGCCATGGCCGCCGATGAATTTCGTAGCAGAATGAACGACAATGTCAGCGCCGTGTTCAAGCGGACGGAACAAGAACGGAGTAGCAAAGGTATTATCGACAATAACCGGCAAGCCGTTTTTATGTGCGATTTCCGCAATAGCTTCAAAATCAGGAATGTTGATGGCAGGGTTGCCAAGGCTTTCCAAATAGATTGCTTTTGTTTTGTCATTGATGAATTTTTCAAACGAAGACGGGTCATCCGGATCGGCAAAATGTGTCGTAATGCCGAGATGTTTGAACGTTTCGGAGAACAGTTCTACTGTGCCGCCGTATAATGTAGGAGCTGCAACGATTTCATCACCGGCACCGGCGATGTTGATGATGGAGTAAGCAATAGCTGCTGCGCCGCTTGCTGTTGCCAAGCCTGCTGTACCGCCTTCCAAAGCAGCAATACGTTTTTCCAATACATCCTGTGTCGGGTTGGTCAAACGGCTGTAAATATAGCCAGGGTCTTTCAAAGCGAAGCGGTCTTCTGCCTGCTGTGTATCTTTGAAAACGTACGATGTTGTCTGATAAATAGGAACGGCACGTGCGCCTGTTGCTGGATCAGGTACCTGGCCTGCATGCTGCTGTAATGTTTCGAATTTGTAATCTTTGTTTGTGCTCATAGTAAGTATCCCCCTATAATAGATAATATATAGAAATAAAATTTTGACTTGAAAGCAGTTGTAATAAAAAAGCTTCCATCCCCATATAAGGGACGGAAGCACCGTGAATACCACCCAACTTCACTTAATCCTCACGAATTAAGCCTCTTCAGGTACGCAGGCTGTATGCCTTGAATACCATAGCACTGTAACGGGCGCGCCCGGACGGTCTAACTATTCGACCAGTCTGCTCGGAGTCCATCTTCCACAAATCTCCTTGTATTCCCTTTCACCATATGGGAACTCTCTGTGACAATTCCTTTCGTGTACTCTTCTCTTCATTGCAACACTATCAAGTTGTTGACGTAAGTCTACCATCAAAATTACCGTTTGTCAAATCTTTTTTGAAGAAAATTTTGTAAAATTTTAAAATAAAACCAAGGTTAAATGTTCTATTTTCCAAGGAAATTCAAAAATATATAAAGAATATATTTTATAAGAAAGCAACATTGTACTATAAAAAAAGGGGATGGCTGCCATTTGCAGCGCATCGTCCTCTTATCTAGTTGCATTTCGTGGTGCGGGCAACGCCAATGCAGCAATTTTTTGCAGGAAATGACAGCGAATCGTAAAAAGCGCAACAAAACGCCCGACTAGAATAGCAGAAATAATCGTACCGCATCCTAAGCCGACAAAATGACCGAATCCAAAATAGATAAATGATAAAACGCAGGCAATACAGACAAGCGACCCATCAAATAAATTTTTAACAGTGCTGAATTTGCAGTGAAAAGTACCGGCAATAGCCTGTACAATGCCTTCACCGGGCACCATAATAACATTGGGGGCTACTTCTATACAGATGCCAAAACTGAGGACAGCGCATCCCAAAACCAGTACCGCTAATTCTTCTGCAAGCGATGAAGGTGCGAGCCAGGATAACGCATACATATAGATATCCAAAAATGCACTGAAAACGAAATTGGTGGGAATCTGCAGCAGCTGAATCAAGCAAAATTTACGCCGCAGCAGTAGAAGTTGTCCTAACACAAAAAATAAATTCATAATGAAGGTATACATGCCAAACGACCAGGAAAAGTGAAGGCTTAGCACATAGGAAACGCTGGAAATAGGTGAAGTTCCCAATGCGGCTTTGGTAATCAAGGCAATGCCGAACGTGTTGATCAAGATACCGATAAAAAAGAAAACATAGCGAAGAAAAAGACGATTCAATGTTATTCATCCCATTTCTTTTGATTGTCAATAATTTTTTGAAATAGCTGCATAAAAGTATGCTGATCTTTTTTTGAGATTCCCTGCATGGAATACTGATCGACGTCTTGAAAGATTTGTTGTACCTGAAGTGCTTTTTCTTTGCCTGTCGGTGTAAGAAAAATATGGGAAGCACGCTGATCTTGTGTGTCCTGCTCTTTGTATACGAGTCCGGCTTTTTCCATCCGTTTTAACAAACTCGTCACGGACGATTTATCAAGAATGCAGCCTAAGCCAATTTCTTTTTGTGAGCAACCGTTATGCGTCAAGAGAAATTCTAAAATTTTGGGCTGTCCCGGAAACAGGCCGATGGCAGTGGTTTGTTTTTGTACATGATGATTGTGGCGAAAAAAACTTTCTAGTACTAACTGATGAAATGCATGTTCCATGGCCACACCTTATTTCTTTAAATGCTTGTCAAAAAACTGAATAATAATCTGCATGACTTCCGGCTGTACCCAGTACGGGCCGCCATGGGCTGCGCCTTGGACAAGATAGCGGGTAGCTTCGATATGATGGTCTGTTAAGGCTTTGCGCAGCAGCTCAGATTGGCTGGGAGAGACAAGGGTATCAGCATCGCCGTGCATGAGGAGAAACGGCGCTGTTTTATCAGAAATATACGTCATGGGGTTGGCTGCTTTTACGCCGTCCGGATTGGCCGCCAAGCCGCCGGATTTTCCGCCGAATACAGGAGAGCCGTTGACCCAGAGGGATTCTGTAGCGCCTTCAGAACGATGGTTTGCTTGTATTTCTGGGGAATAGTCGGCGCCGATTTTGGTCAAATCTGAAACGCCGTACAAATCGACCACGGCCTGCACGTCACTGCTTTCGTTCAAAAAATCCCCTTTGTCAAACTGCGTTGTGCCGTTTGTTGTTCCTGCCATGGCTGCCAGATAGCCGCCGGCCGAACCGCCTAATACGCCGATGCGTTTCGGGTCGATATGAAACGTAGCGGCATGGGCCCGTAAATAGCGGATAGAGGCTTTGACATCTTCCAGCGGACCGGGAAACGTCGTCGTCGGAGCGACGCGGTACGTAATGCTGGCGACCACGTAGCCGTGTTCAGACAGTTCTGTCCGCTGTTGAATATAGCCGTCTTTGTTGGCATTGATGAAGCCGCCGCCATTGATGTAAACGACAGCAGGATGCGTTTCTTTGTCCAGAGGCATGGTAACATCCATCGTCAGGGCTTTGTTGGGATAGCCGCGGTCCGGTACCTGGGCATAGACGACGTTGGATACGAGCTGCACCATTGGCTTGCTGGGCGTTACCTGTAATGGAATGGTAGGTTCTGCGGCCAGTGCGGTGCCGGCCATCGTGCAGGCCAGTACACTTAATAAAAGCATACGGCGAAGTGTGTGGTATTTCATACGTGTTGTTCATCCTTTCCGTTTTACAAATCATTTATATTTTTTATAGTTTGCATTCAAACTAAATATATCATACCAAGAATGAACCGTATGTCAACACCAAAGGGGAATGGGAAAAGCCGCGACGGTTTGCTGCTGCAGCATAAATATGCATAAAGAAAAAATGGCAGTTAATGGAACTATATGCATAACAAAAAAGATACAGGATGGGGAAATACAGAAATACGCTGGACGAGTACTGGATTTCTCCTTTATACTATACATAAGCAGCTCTTTTTGGATAGAAAAAGAGCCATAGTTCGCAGTCTAATGGTAAAAAACGGAGATGATAGTGATGAATACAGCCGAAAGTATTTGCAGTCCCATAACGATAGGAAATCATACGTTGAAAAACCGTATTGTCGTACCGCCTATGGCAGATATTGCCTTGTCCATTCCGCAGGGATATATCAACGATTCGCTGCGCAGACGCTATGCGTCATATGCTGAAGGAGGAGCCGGACTTATTACCGTGGAAGGAAGCAACGTGACCTGCATGCCGGATGTACGGGATGCGATTGCGCTTTGGGACGATGCATACATCCCCGGACTGCATATGCTGGCTCAGACGATTAAGCAAAACGGTGCATTGGGACTGATCCAAATCATGAATATTGGTTTAAAAATGATGAAAGAAGATACCATTGCAGCCATACCGAAACCATCTTTTATGGCGTATCAGCGTGATTTTGTACAAGGAGCGATTCGCTGTTGGAAAGCCGGCTTTGACGGTATCGAATTACATGCTGCACACGGCTATTTTCTCAACCAGATTGTAGAAACCAGTGACCGAACGGATGCCTATGGCGGCACGCTGGAACATCGCCTGCAGTATATCTGGGAAATCATAGAAGCTATCAAAAAAGCATGCGGCAGTACTTTTTTGGTATCTGTCCGCCTGGGCTGTCCGACCATCACTGTGCTGGTGCAGGCGGCTCAAATCCTGGAACAACATGGGGCGGACATCGTGAGTGTGTCAGCTGGCATGCATAATTATCACGATATACCGGCTGATTTTCCGATGGACAGCAAACTGTATGCTGCGTGGCAGGTAAAACAGCACGTGCAGATACCTGTTATCGGCGTGGGGAATATCCGGTATGGACAGGATGCGGTACAAGCCTTGACGCACGGCTATGCAGATTTGATTGCCGTAGGGAGAAGCCATTGGGCTGACCCGGCATGGACGAAGCATGTTTTGGAAGGCAGAGAACCCAACCGGTGTTACCGCTGCAAGCCCTGCCGCTGGTTTAAAAACGGACGCGAGTGTCCGGCACGCCGCAACGCAGCGGGCAATGAAAACTAGAAGAACGATCTTCGCAATATGTGTATGATGGTATATACGCTGCGGAAAACAGCAAATTGAATCAGAAAAAGCTTATATATCCTTTTTATTTTAATAAAAATGCTTGCAGAATCTGTGATGACAGGTTTTGTGAGCATTTTTTGTTTTTTGCTTTTAACGTTTGAATCGCGGTTTGGCTCGTACATTTATAAAGTTAGCTGCTTTAAACTTGTAGTATGCCTTATTGACTTATGATGGGCATATATAGTCATTTGAGCGTGTCGTTTTGCCAGTTATTTTGTTTTTACGGTCCCTAACTTGATTATATTGTAAACTAAAATTTAAAATAATAGATTGACAATAACCAGAATACAGTTTATGATAAACCAGTCAATGATAGATGCAGTATGGATTGTAGTAAGTAAGTGTTTAAGGAGATGAAGCGAGTGAAAAAATTAACCGCTAAGGACATCGTTTTATGTGCATTGTTTGTTGCCTTGATTACGGTTGGAACATTTGTCAGGATTCCTGTTGGAACCGACGTCTACACGCTGCAATTTTTGTTTACGCTGTTAGCAGGACTCATGCTGGGAGCAAGGCTGGGTGCTGTTTCTGTAGGTGTCTACGTATTGTTGGGACTTATTGGAGCACCGGTTTTTGCTTCTGGCGGCGGACCGGGCTACATATTGCAGCCGACCTTTGGGTATCTCATCGGTTTTATTGTACAAGCTTGGTTCTGCGGCAACTACGCGCGCAAACTCAGCAGTATAATGTTTCGTAAGATTTTGTTGGTAAATATAGGTGGTATGGCTATCGTTTACCTCTTGGGAATCAGCTGGTTTTATATTTTTTCTAATTATGTTATCTCAGCGCCCATTGGATTGTGGGCAGCTATCTTTTACTGCGGTATATTGCAGGTCGGGCCGGATTTTTTACTCTGTGTTGCTGCAGCCGGTCTCAGCGTGCACTGTTACCGTGCCGGCGTTTGGCTGGAACTGCCTAAAAAGCAAGTAGTTCATCATAACATACTAAAAGAGGTGCAGTAACATGGGGAAAGGCTTATTTGTAACCGGTACCGGAACTGATATTGGTAAAACTTACGTTACCGGATTGATTGTCAAAAAATTGCGAGCTGCCGGGGTGCGTGCCGGTTACTATAAGGCTGCTCTTTCGGGGGCGGAACCAGATGCGAAGGGTGTCTTGCAGCCTAGTGATGCGTTGTACGTCAATACCGTAGCTGAGCTCGGTGAAAAAACGGAACATCTTGTATCTTATGTGTATCGAGAAGCCGTATCCCCTCATTTGGCGGCAAAGATTAATAACCAGCCTATCGATTTTGCTAAAGTGGAAGCAGATTATTTGCGTGCGTTAACTCGCTGTGAGTATCTAACGATGGAAGGAAGCGGCGGTATTATCTGTCCCCTGCGTTGGGATAATGAACAGCACGTAGTATTGGATGACTTGGTAAAAAAGCTGAATTTGGGAGTTTTGATTATAGCGGATGCTGGCTTAGGTACGATTAATGCAACGGTCTTAACTACCGAGCATTTGCGAAATCGGAACATACCGATCAAAGGTATCATACTGAATAATTATATACCGCATGACGAGATGCACGAAGATAATGCACGCATGATTGAAGAAATGACAGGCATTCACATCGTGGCTAAAGTCGAAAAAGGTGCGACTGAGCTTGCGATGAACGTGATAGATCTGAAAATGCTTTATGAATAAAACATCGAGGAGACATAAAATGAATTTAACCATGGAAGAACAGGATTTAAAATATATTTGGCATCCTTGTTCACAAATGAAAGATTATGAAAGTTTGCCGCCCATCGTCATAGATCGTGCCGATGGAGTGTGGTTATATGATATTCATGGTCAGAAATATTTAGATATTGTTAGTTCTTGGTGGGCGAATCTGTTAGGGCACTGCCGTAAAGAGATAAATGAGGCTGTCAAGGCGCAGTTGGATACATTGGAACATGTTATTTTCGCTAATTTCAGCCATTTACCGGCGATTGAGCTGGCGGAAACACTAGCTCAAATCACACCGGCCAAGCTAAAAAAATTTCATTTTAATGATAATGGATCTGCTTCTGTTGAATGCGCTTTGAAGATGTGTTTTCAATATTACATGCAAGGCGGCAAACCGGAGAAAAAGCGCTTTATGTGCCTTAGCGGTGGCTATCATGGAGAAACGATTGGTGCGTTGTCGGTGGGCAGTATGGATTTATATGCTAAAATGTATCAGCCCATGATGATGAATAATATTCATATTGAAGCACCGGATTGCTATCGCTGTTCGTATGGTAAAACACGCGATCACTGCGCATGTGAGTGTTTTGTGAAAGCAGAAGAAGCATTTGCTGCACATGCGCAGGAAACAGCGGCTATGATTGTAGAACCGTTGCTGCAGGGGAGTGCCGGCATGCGGATATATCCCTCGCTGTACCTAAAAAAATTGCGGGCGCTTTGTGATACATATGATGTACTGTTGATTGCAGATGAGATAGCTACGGGCTTTGGCCGCACCGGTACTATGTTTGCCTGCGACCAAGCTGCTATTTCACCTGATATCATGTGCTTATCCAAAGGTCTTACGGGCGGATATCTTCCGATGTCAGTCACTTGTGTCAGTGAAGAAATCTATGATGCCTTTTATGCTGATTATGGTGAGGGCAAAGCCTTTTTGCACAGTCATACGTATGCCGGCAATCCATTAGGCTGTGCGGCTGCTTTAGCTGTGCAAAAAATCATGAAAGAAGAAAATATTTTGGCCAAGGCTGCGCTGAATGCCCAATGGCTGACCAAAGCAATGACTCAAGCGTTAGCAGATTGCCCTTACGTTGGTGAAATTCGCCATATAGGGCTTATTCATGCTGTAGAGTTAGTGGCGGATAAAGCCAGTAAACAGGCATTCGATCCCCAAAAACGCATCGGCTATACGATTTACAAAGCAGCATTACGAAATGGATTGGTATTAAGACCATTAGGTGATGTATTGTATTTTAATCCGCCTCTCACTATTACCCATGAGGAACTGGCGATGGCTATACAGATAATGAAAAAATCTATTCAGTCGATATTGCCGTATTAAAAAAGTCCTTTCTGGGGAAATTTATCATTTCGACTATTTTTACGGCATGGCATATGACTGCCTATCTTTTCGATTACGCAATACAGCTGCAACTCTTGACGAAAGGGAACTCTTTTTATATACTATATGTCGCGCTTACATTGCCGCTCTGACTGTATCCGGCCAGGATAGAAAACAGAGCGGTTTTTAGTATATAAGGAGGCATGGACTGTGATAGAAACGATTACCAAAGCAGCCATTTTAGTTTCGTTTATTTTTTGCGGGTATACATTGAAAAAGATAGGCCTTTTTGGCCAGGACGCGTTTGCGACTATTTCCACCATTGTATTTAATATTACGTTGCCGGCAGCGATTATTGTCAATTTAAATGGGATTCACTTTGCATCGAATTATCTGCTTATCAGTATATTGGCCATTATTTTTAACCTGATTCTGGTCGGCGCAGGGTATTGGGCAGGCAGAACCAAGGAAGAAAAAGTTTTTTATATGCTCAATCTCAATGGATATAATATTGGGAACTTTGCCTTACCGTTTGTATCGTATTTTTTTGATAGTGCGGCCGTACTGATTGTATGTATCTTTGATGCCGGCAATTCACTCATGTGCCTGGGCGGTGCTTATGGACTTGCCAGCTGTGTGCAGGGACAAAAAGGGGAAAACATGGGCAAACTGCTTTGCAAGACTATTTTTTCATCTGTTCCGGTATTAACCTATATATGCATGATTACCCTTTCACTGCTGTCTATACAGCTGCCAGCACCGCTGATGGATTGGCTGAAAATTCCGGCATCGGCTAATACGTTTTTATCTATGCTGATGATTGGCGTAGCCTTGGGCTTATCATTGAAGAAAAAATATCTGCATATGATTTATACTAATATAGGACTGCGGCTTGGCATATCCATCGTCTTGGCTACAGGCATTTATTTCTTCTTAGATTATGATATGGCGATCAAAAAAGTGTTGATGATACTTTCGTTTGCGCCGATTGCCGGCATGGCTTGTTATTATACAGCTAAATTAAAAGGAAAAATAGAAGTCGCTGCGTGTGTCAATTCATTTTATATCTTGTTGTCTGTCGTCGTAATGTCCACTATGATTATTGTACTGAGTCAAGTATAAAGGAGCTGCAGCATAACGCTTTTGGCTATCCTAAACCATATTTTCCCTTTAAAAGTTTTTGGTTTTTAGTTTAAAGTAAAAAATAAATTGCAATGCGAGTACTATAAAAATCATGTACTTAACACGGTATTATAGCAAAGGGACTGTAACAAAATGAGCTAAAAATTCTCATTTTGTTACAGTCCCCTTTTGCATATAAAATGGCTATCCATGCATTAGTATACTTTAAATTAAAGAACAAGACGGTAGTGAAAAATCGGTTGTGCAGCAATTCTTTGGATAGATAAAGAGAAAACGGTTTATTACTGCAGCAAAAAAGATTCGAGCGGCTTGGGAATCGTATTGGGATTGCGCGTGATGTAGTAACTGTCTACTTTAGGCGGGGCAAAATCAAGCAGAGGAATGGCGCGGAGCTTTCCCTGTGCTAAATCGTCTTCTACCAAACTGTACGGCAGGAACGTATAGCCAATGCCGTCAGCGACGTATTGGGGAAGTTTGGTACTGTTGTCGATTTCCATGGGAAACCGATGATACGGGGGAAAAAGGTCTTGAATATAGAGTCCCTGCAGGGCAAAATTACAAAACAGGTAGTCTATTTTTTGCAGGTCTTCTTTATAAATACCTTTGGCATAAGTTGTATTGGCAGATTGGCAGACCAAAACCAGGGTATCCGTACGGTACGGGCGGCAAATGAAGCCGTCGCGAAAGAAAGCACTGAACGAGAAAATCGCATCCAGCGCGCCGTCCTGCAGCTTATGCAGCATATCCGTCGTATGACTGATAGTCACCGAAAGGGAAACAGAAGGTTTGGTTTTCAAATAATTTCGGATTCGTTTTTGCAGATGGCATTCATAAATCGTATTCGTCGTACCGATATGAATTTTTTTGGTGTATTTAGGTGCCGTCTGAATATCCTGCAGAGCCGTCAGTTCCAAATGGACCAGCTGCTGGGCGTAATCCAAAAATTTTTGTCCGGGCGGCGTCAAATCGACTTGCTTGTGATTGCGGATGAACAGAGAGACGCCTAATTCATTTTCCAAATCACGAATACGATTCGTAACAGTAGACTGTGCGACAAAAAGCTGCTGCGCTGTTTTAGTAAAGTTTTTGATTTGGGCTAATGTAATAAACGTGCGAAGGGTCGTCGTATCCATAGGAAAAATCCTCTCTAAAACGATAATTTGAATTTCGAATTGATGAAATTAAAATAATCTATTTCACAAATTATACAGGCCTATTATATAATAGTTTTTGTAAAGAAACAATAAATTGAAAGACCGTTTCAATTTTAATGCTTTTTAAGAAAATGGAGCTGAATAGAATGAATAAGAAAACTGTCCCGTTTACAAAAGAACAAATCGAAAAGATTATTGCTGAATATCCTACGCCGTTTCATATTTATGATGAAAAAGCAATCGTAGATAATGTACGGAAATTGATTCATGCTTTTTCCTGGGCACCGGATTTTAAAGAATATTTTGCTGTCAAAGCGACGCCGAATCCATATCTTATGAAACTGCTCAAAGCAGAAGGTGTAGGTGCTGACTGCAGTTCGATGGCTGAATTAGTATTATGCGAAAAAGTCGGAATTTCCGGCCATGATATCGTATTTTCTTCCAATGATACACCGTATCCGGAATACAAAAAGGCCATGGAAATGGGCGCTTTGGTCAACTTGGATGATATTTCCATGGTTGAATATTTGGAAAAATACGGCCCCTTGCCGGAATGGATTTGTGTCCGCTACAATCCGGGTCCGCTGCTGAAAGAAGGCAATGCGATTATCGGTACACCGGAAGAAGCTAAATACGGCATGACGCGGGAACAGATTTTTGAAGCATTCCGCATGATGAAGGAAAAAGGCGTTAAACATTTCGGCCTGCACACCATGGTCGTATCTAATGAATTGGATGTCAATGGCTTAATTAATACAGCAAAAATGATGTTTGAATTGGCTGTTGATGTACAGAAAAATGTAGGCATTAACGTTGAATTTATTGATTTTGGCGGCGGCATCGGCCTTCCGTACAAACCGGAACAATCTTTCATTGATTACGATGTACTCAGCAAAGGCATTCAGGCTCATTATGAAGAAATCATGGTACCGGCCGGCCTCGGCAATATTCGCATGGCTTTTGAATGCGGCCGTGCTATTACAGGCCCGTACGGGTATCTTGTCACGACAGCGATTCATCATAAACACATTTGGAAAGAATATATCGGCGTAGATGCCTGCATGGCAAACCTCATGCGTCCGGGTATGTATGGTTCATACCATCACATTACGGTTTTGGGCAAAGAAAATGCACCGAAAGACCATATTTATGATGTTTCCGGCTCTCTTTGCGAAAACTGCGATAAATTTGCCATTGACCGGGCTTTGCCTGAAATCGAAGACGGGGATATTTTAGTTATCCACGATACGGGTGCGCATGGACATTCTATGGGCTTCAACTATAACGGCAAACTTCGTTCGGCTGAACTGCTGCTGCATGAAGACGGCAGTGTTACTCAGATTCGCCGCGCAGAAACATTGGACGATCTCTTTGCAACATTAGATTTCTCTAATTTATAATTGACATAACATAACAAACGCTCCGGCCGTATGTGGTTCTACGTGAACTGATGACGGCCGGGGCTTTTTATTTTGTGGCGTATCGAGTACAATAGAGAAGAATGGCTGCACAAGAAAGTGAAAAAACGATATTAGGGAGGTGTAAGCCGTGGACAGCAGTAAACGAAGATTGCTGATTATGGATATATTGAAAAAAGCGCAGGGAGCTGTGACGGGAAGTGTTTTGTCTGAACGCTGCAATGTAAGCCGGCAGATTATCGTTGGCGATGTGGCGATTCTGCGGGCACAGGGAACGCATATTATTTCTACGCCGCGGGGCTATCAGCTGATTGCCAAACAAAAAGGCGGCATGCAGCAGGTATTTGTATGCTGTCATGGACCGGAAATGGTAGAAAAAGAGTTGGAAGCCATCGTAGATAATGGCGGTATTGTTCATAATGTCGTCGTTGAGCATGAAGTATACGGTGATTTGGAAGGAAAACTAAATCTTCATTCACGGCGGGATATACAGCAGTATCTCAAACGAATGAGTGATTCAAAAGCAGAATTGCTCAGTCGCATCAGCGGCGGCATTCACACGCATTTGGTAGAAACGGCCAATGCAGAAGACATGGCTGCCATCCAAGATGCCTTGGAAGCATTGGGTGTATTATACAAATAAATAGAATAGACGAAAAAGCAATGGGAAATGGAAATTTTCTATTGCTTTTTTTGTTATAGCGTGTACAATAAGCAATGTAAACATATGTGTCAAGACAACTGTAAACAAGGAGTGGGTAAAACATGGTTTTAGAGCGATTGGAGGCTTTACCAGTAGGACGGTTTCATTATAAACTGCTGGGAGTCACTGGCCTGGGATGGCTGTTTGATTCGATGGACACGGGCTTAATTGCGTTTATTTTGCCGGTATTAGCTAAAGAATGGCAGTTAGCACCCGGTCAGATGGGATTGATTGGTAGTATTGGCTTAATTGGCATGGCACTGGGAGCTGTCGTTTCCGGCACCGTAGCCGATCATATTGGACGCAAAAAAGTATTTACGATTACTGTATTATTGTATAGTATTGCTACTGGGTTATGTGCTATATCCTGGGATTATATGTCACTGTTAATTTTCCGCTTTTTAGTAGGATTTGGCTTGGGCGGGGAACTGCCCGTCGCGGCAACACTGGTATCTGAATATGCACCGGCACGAGTCCGCGGCCGATTTATTGTATTATTGGAAAGCTTTTGGGCTTTGGGATGGATTGTGGCTGCCTGCATTGCGTATTTGCTGATTCCTGTATATGGCTGGCGGATTGCGTTTATTATTGGGGCTGTTCCGGCATTGTATACGTTTTTGATTCGTCTCCATATGCCGGAATCCGTGCGGTATCTGCTGTCTAAAGGCAGTGTTGAAGAAGCAAGACAAATTGTCGTGAAGCTGGAAACGATGATGCATGTGCCGGTAAAACCGTTTGATAAAGAAACGGAAACGCTGCCTGTCAACGAACCGGTTTCTGTCGCTATACTGTGGCGCAAGCCCTTTTTGACACGAACGATTATGCTTTGGCTGGTATGGTTTGGCATTATTTACAGCTATTATGGCATTTTTATGTGGCTGCCGTCCCTGGTATTTCAACAAGGATTTACAGTAGTAAAAACGTTTGAATATGTATTGATTATGACATTGGCCCAATTGCCGGGGTATTATTGTGCTGCTTGGCTTGTCGATAAAATCGGACGCAAGTATACGTTGTCCATCTTCTTGCTGTGCAGTGGTATTGCCAGCTATTTCTTTGGTCATTCCACTACGGCAGCAGCCCTTATGGCGTGGGGCGCTGTCATGTCGTTTTTCAACTTAGGCGCATGGGGCGTTTTGTATACATACACGCCGGAAATGTATCCGACCTCTATTCGGGCGCTGGGAAGCGGCTGGGCAGCCGGCTTTGGCCGTTTTGGCGGCATGGCGGCACCAATTTTGGTAGGAATTATGCTGTCCCGCGGATTTAGTATCGGCGGAGTATTCTATATGTTTGCCTTTGTATTTGTCGCTGTATCGGCAATTGTTATGGGACTGGGTATTGAAAGCAAGCAGAAAGATTTGGAAAGCTTATCCAAGGGATAAAAGGGCATATAGAGATTTTTGTAAAAAAGCTGTCAATTTTATGTTGACAGCTTTTCTTTTTGATGCTAGAATACTTTATGTCGCATGACTTCGGAAGTAATCAGAATGTAAGTTTTAAATTTTGAAGAGTTTAAAAAATGTTTTGACAAAGCGAAATTGATGTGATATACTGATTGAGCTTTGAGATTGCAAAACAGTGCATTGGCACTGGAAATCTTAAGACTTAAAAAAAAGTTCTTGACAAACTAAAATGAGTTTGTTAGAATGTATAAGCCGTTGCGAAACGGCGATGACCTTTGAAAACTGAACAATGTAAGAATCGAATGAACGCCAAGTGCGAGGT
>CAVKEA010000018.1:0-42027 GCA_963655305.1 bacterium | reverse complement strand
GGCGGCCGCCTTTTTCTTCGTCTATTCTTTTTCGGCGGCTCGAAAAAGAATGGACTTATGAGGGTACAGGAAGCCTTCCCTGCATTTGGGCCATAAAAAAAGGCAATCGCTTCATGCGAAAGCCCTTTTTTATATGCGCTGCATGCGTTTATAGACAGGCAGTTTTTGCAGATGACGCAGGGTAATCCATGCCGTCACGCCGATTAGGATGCCTGTGCCTGTGCCGGCAACTGCCAGTATCGGCAAATACAGCAGTATTTTGATGTTTTCAACGACTGCCGCTGCGACGAGTACTTGTCCCAGGTTGTGAAAAATGCCGCCGGCTGCGCTGACGCCCAGCAAGCTGAATTTTCCTGTTTTTTTCAGCATCATCATCGAGCCCAAGCTTAAAACAGCACCAGCCACGCTGTATAAGAAAGCGTTGATGCCGCCGCCAAATGCCGTCGCCAAGATAATCCGCAGCAGCAAAATCAGGCACACGTCTTTTCGGCGCGGCAGGGCATACAGGGCGATGACTGTAATCAGATTGGCCAAGCCCAGCTTGGCTCCCGGCGCAATGAACGGCACAGGCAGCATGCCTTCTATGACATACAGGACGAGTGACTGCGCCACAAATAGACTTATTATGACAATTCGAAAGGTTTTATTCATCATCACACCTCTAATGAGCCGGAATCACGTCCGGTTCTTCTGCTGTTGTCGAACGAACTTCAATCAATACTTTATGCGGCAGGCAAACGGCTGTCGCGCCCGGCTTGGAAATAAATCCTTCGCTGACGCAGATTTTATCCGGGCAGTCTGCTTCTACAATGCCGATTTTCTGGTCTTTGACAACGACGGTATTATAGCCGTTGTTTGTTTGAATCGTAAACGTGTCTGTTCCATGATGTTCAGACAATGGTATTTCTTTATACACACTGCCGTTTACCTGCACCACTGCTTTAGTTCCTTCCAGTGTCCTGTCACTGCCGCTAAGGATAAACACGCCCTCCGGCAGCAAAGACAGCAGCAATAAGGCGATGAGTAAGACAATGTCCCATTTTTTAATCATATGTACTCCTATCTGCCAATTTTTTCTACTGTGATTATATCAGATTTGGTATAATTAGGGAAAAGAAAGGAGCTATTTTGATGAAAAAATATATGACGGCCTGTCTCACTTTGATGCTGCTGGCAGGTATATTGGCAGGCTGTACGCCAAACACGACGGCAGAAACGCCTGCGTCGGAACCAAAACAGGCAACAGCCCCTGCCGCACCGCCGGCCATTCAGCCGGATTCAGAATCGCTGAGTGCAGAAGGGCTGAAAGCATACCAACAGTTTGAATACGACAAAGCCATTGCCCTTTATGATAAAGCCATCGACGCTGACCACAACAACTATAAAGCCTATTCCGGCAAAGGCATTGCCATGGCGATGCGCGGCAATGCGACAGGAAACAAAGCCGATGTTTCTTCAGGTATTGCGTATATTCAAAAAGCCTTATCCCTGTATCCCGATTACGTGCCGACGTTTTACGATTTGGCATTGGCCTGCAAAATCAACGGACAGTACAACGTCGCTATTCAATATTTCCAGAAGGTAATCGACGCAGAACCGGATAATACGTGGAGCTATTATGGCATCGCGACGATTTACGGCGACCAAGGCCAAGCCAAAGAAGCCGTAGCGTATTTGAAAAAAGCCATTTCACTGGACCCGCAAAACGTCAAAGAAGCGGCGCGCACGCAGTCTCATTTTGATAAAATACGCAGCAATACTGATTTCCAGGCACTCGTACAATAAGAAGACACAGGGTCTGTCCTATACACTGTTTTATCATCAAGCATTGGCCATTTTCTTCAAAAGTTTAAAAAACGGGACATATCGCTTTATGCGACAACCCTTACTAAAAACGTTACTTTTACTGTATGCCAGCTTGTACATAGGCAATAAATTTACGCACTGCCGGAGACGCATGAGCCAAAGACGGCACGGCAATGCCCAATTCGATATAGTGCGGCGGGTCCATAGGCAGGACGGCCACGCGGCCATGCCAGGATGCTGTCATCAATTTGTTGTTGATACTGACGCCTAACCCGGCTTCAACCAGGCGGTACGTCGTATAATTATCGACAGATGAAAAGCGTTCTTGACAGTGAATTTGTTCTTTTTGCAGCAATTTTTCTACATCCGTATCATGACCGGGAAGAGGCTGAATAAAATTTTCCTCTGCCAGCCGCTGTATAGGATAGGATCGTGCCTGCGCCAAGGGATGGTGCGCCGGCAGCCAGACCATCATTTCATCTTTCCGCAGAGGCAGCCAGTCGCCATGAAACGGCCGGGGCGTCGTAATGCAGCAGTCAAAGCGCCGTTCTTCCAAGCCGCGGTACATTTCCCGATTGGCACATTCTTCCAGTGCTACGTGTATCTTGGGATAGTCTTGTTGAAAAGCACCGATAATCGGCGGCAGCCAGTTCGCTGCTACGCTGAAATAGGTGCCGACGGATACATCGCCGACATCCAAGCCGCAAATTTGTGCGCTGGTCTGATGGATTTGTTCTTCCAAGCGGACAAATTCACGAATGGCCGGCAGCATGCGTTCGCCGTCTTTGGTAACGACAATTCCTTTGGGATTTCTCGCTACTATAGGAAACCCGATTTCTTTTTCCAAGGCATTGACAGCCCGCATGATGCCTGACGGCGTATAGCCCAATCGCTTGGCGGCTGCCGAAAAGCTTCCTTCCCGAATGACGGCCAGCAGAACGCGGCATTTTTCTGTTTCCATATCTGCTCCTTGTTTTGCCTGTTATTCACAACGGCATGAAAAAATTATCTATTCTGTCAAAACTATTTTTATTTTATCATAGTATGGAGAAAATAAAAATCATAAGGAGTCCTGACTATGACAGAAAAACAAGCAGATGTTCTGCTTTTATTGGGAATTGCCGCGCGCAGCAGTTCGTATTTATTTGCCAAAATAGGGCTGGCTACGCTGGAGCCTTGGAATCTCTTGGGCATTCGCTTTACGCTGGCGTTTGGCATTCTCTGTCTTCTGTTTTATAAACGCCTGTCGTCAATGACAAAAGAAACATGGATTGCCAGCGGCTTATTGGGATTTGTCCTCTTTGCCTGCATGACGTGTGAAACCATCAGCCTGCAGACGATTGATTCGGCAATGGCTGCTTTTTTGGAAAACACAGCCGTTCTCTGGGTACTTTGTCTGGAAGCCCTTCTCTTTCGCCGTCTGCCTGACAAAGTCGTCATCGCAGCTGCCATTACGATTATTTGCGGCATTTTTTTACTGACGATGCACGGCACGGTGCCGTCGTTTTCCATCGGCGCAGCCATTTGCCTGACAGGCTCGGTATTTTACGCCGTTTGGATTTTGCTGACCGGTAAATTTGCCCGCAAGCTCGACCCGGTTCTTATCGGGATTTTCCAAATGGGCTTTATCGGCCTCTTCAGCCTGAGCGGCTCCCTGTTCCATGGTACCCTGACATTACCGACACAGCCCATCGAATGGGAAGTCATTTTGGCCCTCGTCTTGATTTGCTCGGTCTTTGGCTTTACGTTACAGCCCATTGCCCAAAAATATACATCTGCCGAAAAAGCCGGTCTTTTTACAGCAATGAATCCCTTGATTGCCGCATTTCTTGGCTGGTCTATCTTGGCAGAAACGCTGGGCACAGCCCAGCTCATCGGCGGTGCCTTGATTATCGGCAGCATCATCGCTGTCCAGCTGCGTCAACGGTTTCAAAAGGCAGCTGCCCAACCAACGCATTCAGCTTCTTCACACTAATACATCGAAGACTGTCGTAGGGGAGTTCAGCCGACACTAATCAATCTATACAGAGAAAAGGCTGCCGCACAAAGCGACAGCCTTTTTTGTCTGCAGTTTTCAGTTTTTCTTTCAACTCGCAGCCTTTTTATTGTTTCCAAACATCTTCTGCTATTTTTTTCACTAATGCCAATTTCTTCCATTGTTCTTCTTCGGTCAGCTTATTGCCGATTTCGCAGGAGGCAAAACCGCACTGCGGGCTGAGGCAAAGCCGGTCCAGCGGAATGTATTTGGCCGCTTCCTGAATACGGGCGATGACGTCTTCTTCTTTTTCCAATACAGGGGATTTGGTCGTAATCAGCCCCAACACTACTTTTTTGCCGGGAGCAATGTACTGGAGCGGTTCAAATCCGCCGGAACGGGCATCGTCATATTCCAGATAAAAGGCATCTACGTGTTCCTGGGCAAATAAAAACGGAGCTACGCTGTCATACGCGCCGCTGGCTGCATAGGTGGAATGATAATTGCCGCGGCATACATGGGTAGCCAGTACCAAATCTTCCGGTTTGCCTTCGATTGCCAAATTATTGACGCGGAGATATTTTTCTGCTTCTTTTTCAAAGGATACATCACCTTGTTGACGGGCTTTCCAATAAGCGGCATCACAGAACATGCCCCACGTGCAGTCGTCAAACTGTATACTGCGGCAGCCGGCATCGTACAAATCGCGAATGACTTGGCGGTATGCTTTGGCAATATCCTGAATTAATTCTTCCAAATCCGGATAAATCTGCGTCGTCTTCTGGCCGTTATTTTCTCTAAACAATTCTGCCAGCAGCTGTGCCGGTGCCGGCATCGTCTGGCGGGCAATCGTATTTTCATCTTCAAACTGTTTCAAAAATTTGTAATGTTCGACAAACGGATGATGGCTGCCGCTGATTTTGCCGACCAATTCAATCGAACCCGGCGTCGTTTCTTCTCCGTGGAAAAAATAGCCGTGGGACAACTGGGTTTCCTGAATGCCCTGAAATCCCCACATAAAATCCAAATGCCAATAGCTGCGGCGAAATTCTCCATCTGTAATGGCATGGTAGCCGGCAGCCTTTTGTTTGGCAACCAGCTTGGTAATTTCTTCATTTTCTACATGGGTCAACCCCTCGCGGGACAATTTCCCTTGACGATACAATTCCCGTGCCTCTTTTAAGGCTTGGGGACGTAAAAAACTGCCTACAAAATCATAGGTAAACGGTGATTTTAATGTACTCATAGTATACTCTCTCCTTTTTTGGTATCAGTGCTGTTCTCACGTTGGCATTAGTATACTAGTTTTGGAGCGAACGGTAAAATATAAAAGAAAATCGTTTCGCTATAGTTTTTTCCTATAGCAAAACGACTTTCTTTATTTTATATGTCTTGTGTATACCGTTTTAATATGTCAATATAACAGGTTCCCAATTTGCTGAGAACAATTTTGTTATACGTAATATAGCCGATTTCCATGTAATCATCGACATCCAGCGGTACAGCGACTATGTTTTTGCCGTTGAGTGTTTCGTTAATCACGCCGCTGCAAATCGTATACCCGTCCAAACCAATCAAGAGATTGAACAGCGTCGCTCTGTCACATACGACGATGTCTTTTTTGCGTTCCAGTGTACTGAGTATTTCTTCTGAAAAATAGAAGGAGTTGTGTTCGCCCTGTTCATACGACAGCCGCGGGTACGGTGCCAAGTCATCCAGCGTAACGCTTTTCTTGCCTGCCAAGGGGCTGAACGCACTGACAAATACATGCGGCTTGGCCGTAAACAGGGTATGAAATGTCAAATCATACTGCCGCAGCGTGCGCCGCATAATTTTTTCGTTGAAAGAATTTAAATACAACACGCCGACTTCACTGCGCAGTTTTGCTACATCTTCGATAATTTCATACGTTTGTGTTTCCCGGATACGAAAATCATATTCTTCGCCGCCATAGGTTTTGAGAAGCTCGACAAAAGCTTCTACGACAAAGGAATAATGCTGCGAAGAAACGCAGAACTGGTGTTTTACCGGCTCGATGCCGAAATATTTTTCTTCAATAAGATGTGTTTGTTCCATTACCTGCCGGACATATCCCAAAAATTCTTCCCCGTCCGGCGTGACAGTGACGCCTTTGTTGGTGCGGATAAAAATCGTAATGCCCAATTCTTGTTCCAGTTCCTTGATAGCTGCTGTCAAACTGGGCTGGGCAATAAACAGTTTTTTCGCTGCTTCACTAATCGTACCGGTCTGCGCCACGGTCAATATATATTTAAACTGCAGTAAAGTCATCGCGTCTTCCTTTCTTGATACAAAGCACGGGATTGTTACATGAAGTGTTTTATCATCACTTGCTAACAGTGTAGCATTTTACTTGATATACCGCCAGTACTGCAAACACAATATACAAAAAAGGGGCTTATCGCATCATGCAACAGCCCCTTGCCAAGCGATACACGTATTATTCGGCGTCAATGACATCTTTGACAATAGCAATGCCTTTTTTGAGGACATCCCAAGGAATGTTCAGCGGCGGCAATAACCGTAATAATCCGTTAGCCGTCAAGACGAGTACGCCGTTGTCTACACAGCCGTTGACGACAGTGGCCAAATCTTTTTTCAAAGTAACGCCAATCATCAGGCCCATGCCGGAAACGCTTTCTACATTTTTGCAGCTTTCCAATTCTTTTTTGATATATGCGCCTTTTTCTCTGACGTCAGCCAACAGCTGATCATCAATACGGTCGATAATCGTCAGGGCTCCGGCCGCACAAATCGGGTTGCCGCCAAAGGTAGAGCCATGCGTATGGTCTGTCAGTGTATACTGGCAGGAATCAGCAAACATCGTTGCCGCAAGCGGCAGGCCGCCGCCGATAGCTTTCGCCGTCGTAACAATATCCGGATGAATGCCGTAGTTCATGTAGGCATACAACGCACCGGTACGACCGTTGCCAGCCTGTACTTCGTCCACAATTACCAAAATATCATGGGCATGCGCATATTCCGTTACTTGCTGTACAAATTCTTTATCGAGAGGATGTACGCCGCCTTCGCCTTGAATCATTTCCATCATAATCGCGCAGACATTATTCTTTTCTGCTAATTCTTTGACAGATGCAAAGTTATCCGGTTCCGCATAGACAAAACCTTCCAGGAACGGGCCAAAATCCTGATGCAGTTCGTCTTGGCCGCAGGCAGTAAGCGTTGCCATCGTCCGACCGTGGAAGCTGTTTTTCAAGGTAATAATCGTATAGCGGTTGTCGCCGTATTTGTCATGTGAATATTTGCGGGCCGCTTTAATAGCGCATTCGTTGGATTCGGCACCGGAGTTGGAGAAAAATACTTTCTTCATGCCTGTTTTTTCACAGAGTTTTTTAGCCAACAGTATCTGCGGTTCTGTATAAAATACGTTGGACATGTGGCTCAATGTATTAATCTGATTGATAACGGCTTCTTTCCAAACGTCATCGCATACACCAAAAATATTAACGGCAATGCCGGCACTCAAATCAATATATTCTTTGCCGTTTACGTCGTACAGCACAGAGCCTTTGCCGTGATCCAAAACGGCATTGAGGCGGTTGTATACGTTGACAATATATTCTTTATCCATTGTTTTAAAATCTTCAGCCATGTAAAATCCCCCTTATACTGCAAACATCGTTTTCGTTGCGTGTATATATTGTTTTGCTATCGTTCCACATCAAAATGACTGCTGACAAACATCGTACCCAGCCCTTCTTCTGTCAACAACTCAATTAAAATCGCATGCGGCACTGTGCCGTTGATAATAAAGACACGTTTGACGCCGCCTTGAATCGCATCGGTGCAGCATTGTACTTTCGGAATCATGCCGCCGGCAATAATGCCTTCTTTTTCCAATTTTTCAGCCTGTTCGACTGTAATATCCGTAATCAGCGACGTCGGGTCATCTTTATCCTTGAGTACGCCGTCTATATTGGTCATGGACAGCATGCATTCGGCGTTCAAAGCACCGGCAATTTCTGCAGCTGCCGTGTCGGCATTAATATTATACGCCTGTCCTTTCGTATCGGTGCCAATGGTGGAAATAACGGGAATATATCCTTTATCCAAATTATCTTTGATGATTTCTACATCGACGGATGTAATCTTGCCGACAAATCCCAATTCTTCGCTTTGTTTGGTGACTTTAATCATTTGGTCATCCAAGCCGCACAAGCCAATGGCATTGCCGCCCATGGAACCAATGAGATTGACCAGGTCTTTATTGACCTGCCCGGCCAATACCATCTGCACGATTTTCATCGTTTCTGCGTCTGTAACCCGCAGCCCGTTGAGGAATTTGGATTCCAAGCCTACGCGGTTCAAAATATCTTTGATATGCGGGCCGCCGCCATGAACGAGTACGACTTTGACGCCAATGAGATTCAGCAGTACGATATCTCCCATGACCGTACGCTTCAGTTCTTCATTGACCATGGCATTGCCGCCGTATTTGACGACGACGATTTTGCCGCTGTATCGTTTGATGTACGGCAGAGCATTCATCAAAATTTGTGCTTTCTGCGCATTGGTAACCGATTGAATATCATGCGCAATTAACTCTTTTCTTTCAAACATTACGTTGTTCCTCCATTGTCGATAAAATGTAAAATGGTACAAGAAACAAGTAGTTGACTGTTTCATTGTACCACATTGCTGTATAGTTTTCTATTCGCTGTCTTATGAACATGCCTGCAGGGATGCCTGAAATCCCAACTGTTGGCAAAGATGCTGCACGGTTTCAGTCAGCTGTCCGACCGGAATGCATTCCTGTGATGCGCCATTAGCCATACATATCATAGTAAATTCTTCCGTATCGATGACCTGACGGCATTGTTCTACGGCATACTGAAGCTGTGCTGCCGTGACAGCAGCATCGGTCAGCATAATGCATACGCCGTCTGTTTCCGCTGTGCCGTCAGCTGCCATGCCGTACAGCAGGCTCTGCGTTCCTGCCGGCGCGGCGCAGCAGGTCAAATCGCCGTTGTTGTCAAGCACAGCCCCTACTTGACTGCCATGGTCAGCCGCCAGGGACGCTGTCAACGTTTCCAAACTGTCGGCCAGCCGTGACGGGCGAAACTGCCCAGCTACGCCCTGTGCCGCAAACACAATATCCGCTGCCGAAAGATGCATATGGGCTGCTATATCCTGGCAAACTTCTTCTTGAATTTCCTGCCCCCGCGCATTGGCCGGCAGCATGATGCCGTTGTGAAGGAAAAAAGCTTTGCCCATGTACTGCCGGCAGCCCGTTTTGTCAGAAATAACGATGGAGCAGTCTGTTCGGCTGACAAGCGCTGCCAAATCCAACTTAACCCGCTTGTCGCAAAGGCCGCTGTAGGTGCCGGCTGCCAAAAATCCCTGAGGAACACATGCCGTATCATGTACCTGTTTCATACTAACTCCACCTTTCTTTGTGTACTGCTATGATTCAGACGTTATTTTAACAGATTCAATCCTGTTTTAGGGTCTACACCCATCATAATATTCATGTTCTGGATCGCGGCACCAGATGCGCCTTTGCCCAGATTGTCAAACAACGAAGTCAAGACAATGCGGTCGTCATTGCCGGAAACGATAATTTCCATGTCATCATAGCCGCTGAGGCTGTTGGCTGCAATAAAGCCGCCTTTGTCTTCGCCAAGAGGCAATACATGAACAAAGGGGCAGTTTTCATAATGTGCAGCCAGTGCCTGCCATACATCCTGCATCGTAGGAGCTCCGTTGAGCATGGCAGTAAACAAGGGCACCATGACTTCCATGCCGCTGTAATAATTATCGACAATCGGCGAGAAAATCGGTTCATGTTCCAGTCCGCAGACAGCTACGATTTCTTTCAAATGTTTATGCTTCTGTACCAATCCATACTGCCGCGGCGCCAGCAGTTCATCGCTTTTATCCGTACTTTCATACTGGCCAATCATTTTTTTGCCGCCGCCGCTGTAGCCGGTCAGTGAAACAGCAGATACAGGATAAGATGCCGGCATAATGCCTGCCTGTACGAGGGGCTGTACCAACGAAATGACGCCGCTGGCATGACATCCCGGATTGCCGACTCTGTCGCTGGCAGCAATTTTTTCTGTCTGCTGCGGAGATAATTCCGGAAAGCCGTATGTCCATCCCGGAGCCGTTCGATGGGCTGTAGACGTATCAATGATTCGGACATGACAATCCGCTGCCAGTTTGACTGCTTCTTTTGCCGCTGCATCGGGCAGGCAAAGAAATGCAATGTCTGCCTGCTTCATGCATGCTTTGATCGCTGACGGGTCTTTGCGCAGTTCTTCAGCAATGGGAATCAGTTCAATATCATCCCGATGCTGCAGCCGTTCGTGAATTCTAAGTCCTGTCGTTCCTTCATGTCCATCAATAAATACTTTTGTCATGCCAACCTATCTCCATTCTTCTATACGTCGATGTAGACAAATGCTGCATCTTGTTATTAATTGAATTTTTATTCATTATATATGCATTTTCATATTATGTCAAGATAAATATTGTAATATTTACATAAAACCAACATTTTCTCCGCTTTTTTACTTTTAAATATACTTATTATACAAAAAAATGAAGCTCTCCCAACACAAGAAGAGCTTCATTCAGGCAGTCGTTTATTCCGACTGCGTATTATTTATCCATATCATAGTCCTGCAATGCTGCTACATGATGATAGCCGTCATTTTTGCCTTTATTGGCAAATACGCGGAGTACTTCACGAGCTGTATCCAGAGATGTAAGGCAGGGAACTGCCAATTCTACAGCCATCCGGCGAAGGTTGAAGCCGTCGCGTTCCGGATGTTTGCCATACGTAAGGGTGTTGAGAACCAAGTCTATCTTGCCGCCGCGAATGAGGGTAGCAATGTTTTCGCCGCTTTCGTGAATCTTGCGGACAACATCGACCGGCATGCCGTTTTCATTGAAGTATTTGCCTGTACCTTCTGTAGCAATGATGTGATAGCCTAAGTCTTTGAAGCCGTGTGCCAGCTGCAGTGCTTCTGCTTTATCGCGGTCTGCTACAGTAACCAAAATCGTGCCGCCTGCCGGAATCCGCATCTTAGCCCCATTGACGGCTTTGTACAATGCTTCTGAATAGGATTTGCCAATGCCCATAACTTCGCCCGTAGATTTCATTTCTGGTCCAAGAGCGATTTCAGCCAAGCCAATCTTACTGAAGGAGAATACCGGTGCTTTCGCAGCTACATGGGATTTAGCCGGCATCAAGCCGCTGCCGTAGCCCATATCTTTCAGCGTTTCGCCCAAAGCAATCCGCGTAGCGATTTCGACAATCGGGAAATGCGTTACTTTGCTCAGGAACGGTACCGTACGGCTGGAGCGCGGGTTGACTTCGATAATATACAATTTGCCTTTGGATACGACAAACTGGATATTGACAGAGCCTTTAACCTGCAGTTCCAAGGAAATACGCGTCGTGTAATCGACGATTTGGTCAATCATATCCCGGTCCAAATGCTGCGGCGGATATACGGCAATGGAGTCACCGGAGTGAACGCCGGCGCGTTCGACCTGTTCCATAATGCCCGGAATATATACATCCGTGCCGTCAGCAACTGCATCGACTTCGACTTCACGGCCTACCATATATTCATCGATGAGGATAGGATGGTCCGGAGAAGCGATAACGGCTTCACGGAGATACCGTTCCAATTCTTTTTCGTTGTAAACGATTTCCATCGCACGGCCGCCGAGAACATAAGACGGACGAACGATAAGCGGGAATTCCAATTCCTGCGAAACTTTCATCGCTTCTTTATCGCTTGTCGCAATCCGGCCGTCCGGACGAGGAATATTCAATTTAGACAAGACTTCATCAAACCGTTCGCGGTCTTCGGCACGGTCCATACCTTCTACAGAAGTCCCTAATACTTTGACGCCTCGTTTAGCTAAAGGAGCTGCCAAGTTAATCGCTGTCTGGCCGCCAAACTGGCAGATAACGCCGACTGGTTTTTCTTTATCGACAACAGCCATGACATCTTCTACTGTAAGCGGTTCAAAATACAGGCTGTCTGATGTATCAAAGTCCGTACTTACTGTTTCCGGGTTGTTATTGACAATGATGCTGTTCATGCCGGCTTTGCGCAATGCCCAGGCAGAATGAACGGAGCAGTAGTCAAATTCAATGCCCTGGCCGATACGAATCGGGCCGGACCCCAAGACGATAACGCTCTTGTCGCCGAGCGGTTTGACTTCGTCTTCATCGGCATAGCAGGAATAGTAATACGGTGTAGCTGCTTCAAATTCGGCAGCGCAGGTATCAACCATCTTGAATGTCGGTGTAATGCCTTTGCTGACGCGGAAATTGCGGACTTCTTCTTCTGTCTTGCCGACAAATCCGGCAATAATTACATCGGGCATGCTGTAGCGTTTTGCCAAGCGCATGTTGTCTTCATTCATGCCGTTTTCTTTGAGGTCTTCTTCCAAATCAACGATGTTTTTGATTTTATTGATAAACCACATATCATACCCAGTAATATTGTGGATTTTTTCTTCGCTAATGCCTACACGCAGTGCCTGTGTAACGACAAAGAGGCGTTCATCATCCTGTTTGGACAAGAGTTCAGCAATTTCGATGATATTTTTGCTTTCCAGTTTCTTCATGCTCAGGTAGTTGACGCCGATTTCCAAGGAACGTACTGCTTTGAGCAATGCCCCTTCAAAGCAGCGGTCCAAGGACATGACTTCGCCCGTTGCTTTCATCTGCGTGCCCAATGTCTTATCTGCCAAGGCAAATTTTTCAAAAGGCCAGCGCGGGAATTTGACAACGCAGTAGTCCAGTGTCGGTTCAAAGCAAGCTGTCGTTTTGCCGGTTACAGCGTTGGTAATCTGGTCCAGCGTCAAGCCTGTTGCTACTTTTGCTGCTACTTTAGCAATCGGATAGCCCGTCGCTTTGGAAGCAAGCGCAGAAGAACGGCTGACACGCGGGTTAACTTCGATGACATAATACTGGTTGCTGTTCGGGTCGAGAGCGTACTGTACGTTGCAGCCCCCTTCAATCTTCAAGCGGCGGATAATAGCCAAGGATGCCGTACGCAGCATCTGGTACTGCAAATCATTCAGTGTCTGGCTAGGTGCTACGACGATAGAGTCGCCTGTATGAATGCCTACGGGGTCGATGTTTTCCATGTTGCAGACGATAATGCAGTTGTCGGCTTTATCACGCATTACTTCGTATTCGATTTCTTTCCAGCCGGCTACGGAACGTTCTACCAAAATCTGATGAATCGGGCTGAGTTTGATGCCGCGGGTAGCAATCATAAAGAGTTCTTCTTCATCTTTGGCAATGCCGCCGCCTGTACCGCCAAGGGTAAAGGCCGGACGAACGATAATCGGATAGCCAATTTTATCTGCAAAATCAACAGCAGACTGTACATCTTCAAAAATATCACTTTCCGGTACAGGCTGGTTGATATCTTTCATTGCTTTTTTGAAAAGTTCGCGGTCTTCTGCTTCTTCAATAGCGGAAAGATGCGTTCCCAAAAGCTTAACATTATATTTTTCCAAAACGCCTGCGTTGGCAAGTTCTACTGCCATATTGAGGCCTACCTGGCCGCCCAAGGTTGCCAGCAAGCCGTCCGGGCGTTCTTTTTCAATGACTTCTGTTACATAATCCAACGAAATCGGTTCTACATACACGCGGTCGGCAATATCTTCATCCGTCATAATCGTAGCCGGGTTGCTGTTGATGAGGACAACTTCCAGGCCTTCTTCTTTCAAAGCCCGGCAAGCCTGCGTGCCTGCATAGTCAAATTCTGCTGCCTGGCCGATAATGATAGGGCCGGATCCAATAACGAGTACTTTCTTCAATCCTTCTACCATGTTAGTTTTCCTCCATCATTTTGATAAACTGTTCAAACAAATACAAGTTATCAGTCGGTCCCGGTGAAGCTTCCGGATGATACTGAACGCACATGATTTTTTTCGACGGGCATTCAAAACCTTCCAACGTATTATCATGCAGATTGCGGTGCGTAATGATGACATCAGACGGCAGTGTTTTTTCATCGACGACATACCCATGGTTTTGGGAGGTTATATATACGCGGCCTGTACGAATATCTTTAACAGGATGGTTGGCACCGCGATGGCCGAATTTCAATTTCATTGTCTTGCCGCCCAACGCCTGTCCCAGCATCTGCAGTCCCAGGCAAATGCCAAAAATCGGCTTTTTGCCAATCATCTTTTTGACTTCTTCTACAATATACGGTACATCTTTCGGGTCGCCAGGGCCGTTGCTCAAGAAAATGCCGTCTGGATTGACAGCCAGCACATCTTCTGCTTTCGTTTCAGCCGGGAAAATAGTCAAACGGCAGTTATTGCGCACTAATTCACGAAGAATGTTGCGTTTTGCACCGTAATCCATAACGGCAACATGATATTTGCCGTCGCCCATATGCCCAATTTCTTTCGTCGTAACCCGACGTACTACTTGGGTATCCAACGGCGTATCGAACAATTCTTTAACGGCGTTTTCAGCCATATCAGCCGGTACAATGACGCCCTTCATAACACCTTGGCTGCGGATAGCGCGCGTAACGGCACGGGTATCTACGCCGTATAAGCAGGGAATATGGTGCGTGCGGATAAAGGTAGACAATTCACCTTCATTCTGCCAGTTGCTCGGCTGATCACATAATTCACTAACGACAAAGCCTGCTGCATACGGGCGGTCAGCCTGTTCAATTTCATGGAACAGGCCGTAGTTGCCAATCAATGGATAGGTCATGGTAATAATCTGTCCGGCATACGACGGGTCTGTAAATGTTTCTTGGTAGCCAGTCATGCCTGTATTAAATACGACTTCGCCAACAGCCGGTTCTTCCATAAGCAGCTGACCATAAAATTTTTGTCCATTCTCTAAAATGAGAACACCCTTCATCGTAAAACCTCCCCATCTTTCATGACAAATTCGCCATTTACAATCGTAGCGGCGGCTTTGCCTTTAAATATCATTTCATCAAACGGCGATGCTTTGCCTTTGGAATAGAACTTATCAGCATCTACCGTCCATTCTTTATCTAAATCAAGGATTGTCAAATCTGCATCTTTGCCTTCGGCAATGACGCCTGCATCCAGGCCCAAAATCTTAGCCTGTGCCGTAGACATGGCATTGACAATCGTCATCAGGTCTACCGTACCTGTATGGTATAAATACGTCAATACAGCGCCGACACTCGTTTCCAAGCCGACAAAACCGCTGGGTGCCAAGTTGAATTCCTGGTCTTTTTCTTCCCATTCATGCGGTGCGTGATCTGTGACAATCGCATCAATCGTGCCGTCTTTCAAGCCTTCTACGACAGCCTGACGATGATCTTCCGAGCGCAGCGGCGGGTTGACTTTAAACCGCGGGTCATACGTACGCAGTGCTTCATCCGTCAAAATCAAATGCTGCGGTGTCGCTTCTGCTGTAACCTGTACCCCCCGTTTTTTGGCCTGACGAACCAATTCTACAGCATTCTTCGTGCTGATATGGGCAATATGCACAGGTGTGCGCGTAGCTTCTGCCAAGAAAATATCACGAGCTACAGCAATATCTTCTGCTACTGCCGGACGGCCTTTCAAGCCCAACTGGTTGGAAACGATGCCTTCATGCATCTGGCCGCCTTCTACCAAGCTCGTTTCTTCACAGTGGTCGATGATGACTTTATGGAACATGCTGGCATATTCCATGGCTTTGCGCATGAAATCAGAGTTTTCTACATAGCGGCCGTCATCGGAAAACGCTGCGACCCCGGCTTTTGCCATACCGCCCATGCCGGACAGTTCTTCACCGGCCAGGTTCTTGGAAATGGCGCCGATAATTTCAACTTTTACGCACGCTTCTTTTTCAATTTTGTATTTCATGCCGTCGACGATGATGGCTTTATCAATGACAGGGTTGGTGTTCGGCATCGTTGCGACGCGCGTAATACCGCCGGCAGCCGCTGCCTGCGTTCCTGTTTTTATCGTTTCTTTGCCGGATTGGCCGGGCTGGCGAAGATGGACGTGCATGTCAATAAATCCCGGTGCTACGACAAGGCCGGATGCATCGTATACTTTTGCGCCTTCTGCCGGAAGATTCTTGCCAATGGCTTTGATTTTGCCGTTTTCAATCAAAATATCGCAGATTTCATCTTGCTGTACAGCCGGGTTAATTACCCTGCCTCCCTTAACGAGTAGTGTCAACGTCATCGCCTCCCATAATTGTCAAATACAATACTGCCATACGAACGGAAACGCCGTTTTTAACTTGTTCCTGAATAGCAGAATGGTCACTGTAGCAGGTATCGGTTTCGATTTCAATACCTCTGTTCATTGGGCCCGGATGAAGGACGAGAACGTCTTTCTTGGCCAGTGCCAGTCGTTCTTTATTGATGCCGAATAAATCATTGTATTCACCGGAGCTTGGGAAGAAGCCTATGCCCTGCCGTTCTTTTTGAATACGCAGTACATTGATGACATCAGCATCTTTAATTGCTTCTTCTAAGTTATAATGAACGGTTACGCCCATGGATTCCAATTCCGGCTGCAGCAGTGTCCGCGGACCTACCAAATGGACATCAGCCCCCATCGTTTTTAAGCCGTAAATATCGGAACGGGCTACGCGGCCGTGGTCGATATCGCCGACGATGACAACTTTCAAGCCGTCTACATGGCCTTTGCGTTCCGTAATCGTAAACAAATCGAGCAGGCCCTGTGTCGGATGCGCGTGCGCGCCGTCACCGGCATTGATGATAATCGGTGAAACGCATGTATCGGCAAACCATGGCGAGCCTTCCTGTTTTTGACGCATGACAATCGCATCTACGCCCATGGCCGTAACGGTCAGGAGAGTATCCCGAAAGCTTTCCCCTTTTTGAATAGAGCTGCCGCGCGGGGTAAAGTTGATAACATCTGCCCCTAAATACTTTGCTGCCATTTCAAAAGAGCCGCGTGTACGTGTACTCGGTTCCCAGAACATATTGCAGACTGATTTTCCTTTGAGAAGTGACAATTTCTTGTTGCCGCTGTTGACGACAGCTTTCATTTTTTTTGCCACTCGCAGTATCATTTCAATATCTTCTTTTGGTACTCCTTGCAGCCCTAACAGGCTTTTGCCCTGAATACTAGCCATTGGAATCCTCCTTATATAAAAAAAGACCTCTGCCGAAAGGCAAGGTCATATCATAAGCATGGCAAAATATGTCCCTTTTTAGCCTCTCTGGACTATATTAAAGGTACAATCACTACATTGTGAATAGCGAGGCCTCACGGGACCTCCGTCATATTCTTATATTATTTTATATATATGCCGTCATAAAGTCAAGATTTTTTTGCGGTATCTCACAAAGTTATATAAGAAAAAAACTGGAACCGCTGAGGCAGTTCCAGTTTACTTGCTTACCTGTTTTTAAAAGTTAAAAAATTGAAAATGCGGCTGTTCATCCGACATGGGAAGTTCAGGGAACCCTACGGGCTGCGGCTGAATAATCATAAAGACCAATGCAGCCAGTACGGCAATGCCCAACGTCAAATAGGAGAACTTGCCTTTGGTGCTGTGCGTTTCTACGCCAAAGAAGCGAACGCCTACAGCTGCACCAATTGTGGAAAACAGAGCACCTAATGAAAAATATCTGAAAATCAGATAGGCAGCAATCAAGCCGACAACCATAGCCGAATTGATGACAATCGGATAGCAGCGAGACAGCACAGACTGTTCATTGCGCCGCATGGCCGTAAGCCAGTCCGTTGCATCAATGCCTGTAAGGCCTGCCAAAAAGGTCGTCCCGTACAAAATCGTATCCCACGAACGGTTCCATTTTTTACGATCGCCGGCAAACCACATCAGCGCAGCAAAGGCAAGAATAACGATGCCCGCTAAAATATAATAGTACGCTGCCGGGATAAATTCCACAATGACCGCACCGATCACGACGAGTACACTGGCAATGATGCACATCTGTACGAGCTGTCCTTTCGTCGGCCGAACTTTCTGCGGAATCCCCTGGTATATCTTGGCGAAGATTTCCAGCAAAAAGACGATGACAAAAAAGACAATGCCAAAAAATGGACTGATAGCCGCTAAAATAACCGTAATAAACACAGGCAGGAGAAATTTGACACCCGGAAAGATGACAAAGGTCTTCATGTTCATGCGGTGTTCCTGTGAATATACCGTAAAGTACGTAAAAACATTAAACAACAGCATGGCGACGATGAGTTCACCCGGTTTTGCGCCCATGTAGAGAAAAATCATAAGCAGGCACATGCTCATATTCATGCCCGTAAAACGGGAAAATACAGCTCCGAGAAGACCTGCGCCAAAAAACGGCAGAATAGCTGATAATAATTCCATATTCTGTTTTCAGCCCTTTCTTATTTCAAATGATGGCTGCCGCGTTCTGTCATCGGTACGCCTTCTTTGCAAAGCGGGCAGTTGTCCGGCTGGTACGTCGGAACCGTCAAATGAAGCAGTGCCTGGACATTTTCTTTCGGAATGCCAAATTCTGCTTTGCCGCCGCTGCGGTCTACCAAAAGGCCTACGCCGACAATAACGCCGCCGGCTTTCTTAACGACATTGACAACTTCCTGTACAGAACCGCCGGTCGTAACGATATCTTCTACGATGAGCACGCGTTCACCCGGTTCAATATGGAAACCGCGGCGCAGCGTCATGACGCCTTTTTCACGTTCTGTAAAAATAGCACGGGTTCCCAATGCTTTGCCGACTTCATGAGCCAGCAGGATGCCGCCGGTCATCGGTCCCATAACAGTCTGTACGTTTTGGTCTTTAAAGCGTTCAGCCAATTCCTTGCAAAGCTTTTCCGTATATTCCGGATGCTGAAGAACGTTGAATTTTTCAACATAAAGCGGGCTGTGCAGGCCGGATGTAAGAAGGAAATGGCCTTCCAATACGGCTTTGGTGTCAACTAATAATTGTTTTACTTCTGCTTCTGTCATCATAACTTATTATACCCCCTGAATTTCTGCTAAAATTTTGCGTACTGCTTCTTTCGGATTGTCCGCTTTGGTAATCGGTCGGCCGATAACCAAATGTGACGCACCGTCCTGCAGTGCCTGTGACGGCGTCGTAAAGCGTTTTTGGTCATTGGCGACGGCAAACGTCGGGCGAATTCCCGGTGTGACAATCAGAAAATCCGGGCCGTTCATTTCCCGAATAGCCTTGGCTTCATACGGTGAAGAAACCGTACCGTCTACGCCGGCTTCTTTGGCCAGTTTTGCCAGCCGCTGCACCGTTTCGGCAATGCTGTACTTGCCGCCGATTTCCTGCCAGCCTTCTTCATCGATGCTGGTCAGCACCGTAACAGCCAGCAGCTTCGGCTGTTCGATGCCAAGCTTCGCCGCTTCATCCTGAACGGCTTCTGCTGCCGCTGCCATCATGGCTTTGCCGCCCGTGCCGTGAAGCGTCATCAAGTCGGCACCCAGACGTGTCAGCGCGCGAATGCTCTGTCCGACTGTATTAGGGATATCATGCACTTTTAAATCCAAAAATACATGCTTTCCCTGTTCTTTCAAATACCGTACCGCATCAGGGCCGGCACTATAAAACAATTCCATGCCGACTTTATAGAAGGAAACACTGTCTCCCAGTAATTCTACGAGCTTTTTCATGTCCTCCAAGGAATGGACATCCAAAGCAGTAATAATGCGATTATCTGCCATCTGTAAACCTCCTTATGGATATATAGGCATATCTAATTTATTATGTCATTTTTTATATATGCTGTCAACGACTCAACGGGCATGCCAAAACGCCGCCTTTCACTTTTTCAAGCAAAACGGCGGCGTTTTCCATACATTGCAGTACTCCGCGCAGCGAGTTATATATCCAGCTTCATATATATCGGCGTATCCATCGGGCTGTCATTGTATTTGTCTATTTCTCGAAATCCATAGTTTTGGTACAGACGTATGGCGTTTTGTAAAAAAGGAAGCGTGTCCAGCAATAGGCACGTATAGCCGATTTCTTTCGCATCTGCTATTATTTTTTCAAGCAGTGCCGTACCTATCTTTTTTCTTCTGCAGGCAGGCGTAACATAAAACCGTTTGATTTCGCCATGTGTATCATCAATTTTCCGCAAGCCGATACAGCCAGCCGGCACATCTTCGTCATAGGCAATATACAAACGGCCGTACGGTCTGCCGTATTTGCGTCCCAAATGCTGTATTTCATCATCATAGTGCTGCATATTGAGGTAGTTTTGCACGGTACTGTCCTCAGCATTCAGCATGGCTGTATATTCTGAAAACAGCTGTCTGATTTCGTCCGTATGTTCATACGCTAATCGTATCGTTATGCTCATACTGTCTTCACTTCCCTGCAAGTATCTGTACTTTTTTTCTGCACGTTCTGATGTATCGACTCCAGTTACATGTCTTCTTCTGCTATTTCGCAGAGAATATGACCAATCATGATGTGCATTTCCTGGGCTCTCGCCGTAGTTTTGGCAGGAACGGCCAGGCAAAGGTCACATTGCTCTTTCATCTTGCCGCCGCCGATAGCTGTCATACCGATGACCGTCATGTGTTTAGCATGCGCCTCGGCAATGGCCTGCAGGACGTTGGCACTGTTGCCGGATGTAGAAATGCCGACGAGAACGTCGCCTTCTTCTCCCAGGGCCTGTACTTGCCGGCTGAAAACGGTATCATAGCCATAGTCATTGGCTACGGCTGTGAGAATCGATGTATCTACCGTCAGAGCAACTGCCGGAAACGCGCGCCGTTCTTTTTGAAAGCGGCCGACAATTTCCGCTGCCAAATGCTGGGCATCAGCCGCACTGCCGCCGTTGCCGCAAAAGAGAATTTTATGACCTGTCATCAAGGCCTTTTTTACTATCATCCCTGCTTTTTCGATATCCGGCAGCAAGGCTTTCGTCGCTGTCAGTACTGCTTCATGTTCTTGTATCCGTTGTTCTGCAATCGTCATGATATGCTTCCTTTCTGTTTCCATACATGGGGTATGTTTGTATGCCGATTTCAGGCTTCGTTGTCATCTACAATCCGGATTTCACCGGTATGCGGATGAATCACCATGCCGTAAATGGAAAGTGTATTGGGCAAATACGGATTGTTCCGCAGACACTGTATGGTGTGACGCACCGATGCATCTACATCGCCAATAGGGTCCGCCCAAGCCTGCAGCTGCGGACGAACTGCTTCTATGGCAGCCGCATCAATACCTTCGTCGGCCATTTTTTGACACAAGCTGTCCGACGTCGTCTTGAGCATGCCGCAGTCGTCATGGCCCATGACGATGACATCATGAACGTGGAGTTCATAGACAGCTACCATCAAACTGCCAATGACGCTGTCAAAATCTTCAAACGCCGTATTGCCGGCTACTTTGATGATTTTGGCCTCACCGCGCCGCAGTCCCATAGCCGGTTCAAGAAAATCGAGAAGCCGCGTATCCATACAAGTCAGCACAGCTAAATTACGGTTGGGATATTTGCTGACGACTTCCAAGCCGCCGTGCATCAATGTTTTTTCTACAAACGCATGATTAGCTTTGGTAATTTGATTTGCTAAGAGAGACATAGGGATACCTCCTATTGTTTAGCTGCTTGGAGAAGACGAACGGCACGAATATATGCATCGATTGCCAATGCCGTTTTTTTGCCTTCCCGCATCGCTAAGACCACAGTCTGCGGTTTATGGACAATATCACCGGCCGCAAAAATACCGGCCCGGCTGGTCATGCCATACGGCGTGTCTTTGACGGCAATATAGCCATCTTCATTGGCATCGACGCCAAAGGAATCAATCACGCTCTTTTCCGGCTTGTTGCCAATCGCCGCAATAATCTTGTTAGCTGGTACCATACCAAATTCGCCGGTCGGTACCATCGTCGCATCTTCCAGAATCTGCTGTTTTTCATACTGCAGGCCTTCGACATGCGTCGTGCCGACGACGGCTTTTGGCGCCGAATAAAATTGAAATTGTACGCCGTCTGCCTTGGCTTCTTCATATTCCGACGGCAGGCATTTCATATTTTTTTCTGCCCGGCGGTATACGATTTTCACATCTGCTTCCAAGCGCAGTGCTGTCCGCGCAGCATCAATGGCCACGTTGCCGGCTCCGACTACAATGACCTGGTCGCCTTTTTGAATCGGCAGATTGTCAATTGTTTCTTCGCCGAGCTGTACATTTTGTACCTGCACCAGGAATTGTTCTGCGTTGACTACGCCTTCTACTGTATCATTATCTACGCCAAGACTCCAAGCATCCATCGTACCGACGCCGATAAAAACAGCGTCAAATTGCTGCTGCAGTTCATCTATCGTTTTATCCGTACCGATTTTGGTGTGATATTGGATGGCAACACCCATTTTTTCCAGCATGTCTGCTTCACGCCAAACAACTTCTTTATGCAGACGGAATGTAGGAATCCCGTAGGTTGTCGTGCCGCCAGCATGAGAAGAGGCTTCAAACATCGTCACGTCGTAATCGCGAAGAGCCAGTTCACGAGCTGCCGCGATACTCGCCGGGCCGCTGCCAATCAAGGCTACGCTGCCGCTTGTCTTTTTGCTGACGTGAAGAGGCAAAAAACCGCCGTCCATGGCCATATCTGCTACAAACCGTTCGAGTTTGCCGATTTCCATGTGATGTCCTTTTTTACCGAGAACACAGGCACCTTCGCACTGTTTTTCCCGCGGACACACGCGGCCGCAGATGGCCGGCAAATCGCTTTGATGATAAATATGTTCCGCTGCTTTGCCTAGGTTGCCTTCTTTCAAAGCCTGAATAAACTGCGGGATTTCGTTGTGAATCGGGCAGCCTTTGCGGCATTGAGGAACTTTGCAGTTCAGACAGCGCTTTGCTTCTTGGATTGCTTCTGCAAATGTATAATCAGCATCATGCAGTGCTTCTTCATGGAAAGAAGCTAAAGGATTATTCGTCTTGGACATGACAAGTACCGCCTTTCATATACGTAGTATTTCCTAAGTGTATAAAATCAGCCGTCAAAACGGCCAGTCGTTTTCAGATAAAAAAATGGTGCGCCCAAGATGACTCGAACATCCGACACGCAGTTTAGGAAACTGCTGCTCTATCCAGCTGAGCTATGGGCGCACAGTAATGCTGCACGCTATTTATGATACCATGAAATACAGGAAAAATAAAGATATTTTCCTTTCTTGCATCACAGGCCAGCCTTCTTTATAATGAAATATATTCATTGATTGATGAATGGTTGATATTGTATGAAAGAAGGATTTTCATGATTGAATTAGATACACTTGCTACAGAACAGCGAAATTCGGCCAGCCAGGCAATTGATGCCGTATCGACACTGGACATGGTGCGGATTATCAACGCAGAAGATGCCAAAGTCGCCGCCGCAGTGAGTGCGATTGCTCCTGCTGTCGCCCAGGCCGTAGACCTCATTGCCGCACAGCTGCGTGACGGCGGCCGCTTGTTTTACATTGGTTCCGGCACATCGGGACGGCTTGGGATTCTCGATGCCGTCGAATGCCCGCCAACATACAGCACGGAACCGAAACTCGTACAGGGCCTTATTGCCGGCGGCTATGATGCTATTTTTCGTGCCCGTGAAGGAGCCGAAGACTCGCCGCAAAACGGAGAAGCCGACCTAAAAGCGCATCATATCACAGCCAAAGATGTCGTCGTCGGGCTCAGTGCGTCCGGACGCACGCCGTATGTCGTCGGAGCTTTGTCGTATGCGCAGTCTATCGGCGCCGCAACGATTGCAGTAGACTGCTCGCCTCACTCGCCCATTGCCGCACATGCCCAGATTGATTTGTGCGCTCTCGTCGGTCCGGAAGTCATTACAGGCTCGACGCGCATGAAGGCCGGCACGGCTCAAAAGATGATTCTCAACATGCTTTCGACAGGAACCATGGTCAAACTCGGCAAAGTGTACGGCAACCTCATGGTCGATGTCAAAGCCTCCAATAAAAAATTGGAAGAACGGGCGCGGCGCATCGTCATGACTGTTACGGGCTGTACCCGCAATGCAGCCATACAGGCACTGCAGCAGTGCCAAGGAAGCGCAAAGACAGCCATTGTCATGATAAAAAATCAGCTTTCTGCATCTGCTGCAGCCGCAGTACTGCAGCATACTGACGGCTATCTTCGCCAGGCACTGCAGCAAACCGACAAGGAGGATTGCTGATGGACTACGAAAAACTTGCCCGTGATATTTATGCATTAATGGGGCCAGCCGATAATATTACGCAAGTATATCACTGCATGACCCGGCTGCGCCTGCATGTCCAAGAAGAGCATTTCACCAAAGAACAGCTCTCAGCCATTCCCGGCGTACTCGGCATCAATAAATCAGGAGATGAATGGCAGATTGTCGTCGGACCAGGAAAAGCCGGCAAAGTAACGGCCGCATTCAAAACCCTGCTGACGCAGCCGACTGCGCCTGCTTCTGCTGCGGCTTCATCATCCGTTGCCTCTCTTGCCAAACAAGCAGCCGTCGGCGACGGCCAAGCCCTGCACGATGCAATCCGCAAAAAAAACGCTACGCCGGTCAAATTAGCCTTAAAAAAAGTTGCCCAAATTTTCACGCCAATCATTCCCGCGTTTATTGCCTGCGGCCTGATTACGGGCATTCTCAACATCATTCTAAAGGCAGAGCCGTCCCTGTCATCCCTGCCGCTCGTCCAAATGCTGGCTATCGCCGGCAATGCCGTGTTCTTCGGCTTAAATATCTTCGTCGGCATCAACAGTGCCAAAACCTTTGGCGGCTCGCCCATGCTCGGCGGCGTAATGGCAGCAGTTATCAGTCATCCCATGCTGACGCAGATTACGTTCTTGGACAGTCCGCTCATCCCCGGACGCGGCGGTATCATTGCCGTGCTGCTGGTCGTGCTGTTTTCATCGTATCTTGAAAAGAAACTGCATCAGCTGGTGCCCGTCATGCTGGACCTCTTTGTCACACCGCTTCTGACCGTCCTGGTTTCCACACTCGTCACGCTTTGCATCTTCCAGCCTATTGCCGGCGTGATTTCTGAAGCGATTGGCACAGCGGCTACATCATCTATTGATGCCGGCGGTGCCGTGACAGGCTTTATCCTCGGCGGCATATTTCTGCCGATGGTCATGTGCGGCGTTCATCAAGGACTGACGCCAATCCACGCCGAACTGCTTTCCCGCTACGGCGTCAACATACTGCTGCCGATTTTGGCAATGGCCGGCGGCGGCCAGGTCGGTGCTTCTCTTGCCGTATATGTCAAAACCAAAAATAAATCGCTGCGCAAAACGATTGCCTCTGCCCTGCCTGTCGGCATCATGGGTGTCGGCGAACCGCTGATCTACGGGGTTACGCTGCCGCTGGGCAAGCCATTTATTGGGGCCTGCCTTGGCGGTGCTGCAGGCGGTGCCGTACAGGCAGCCTATATGGTCGGCTCTACATCCATGGGGATTTCCGGCCTGCCCTTGACGCTGAGCACCAACCATATGCTTATCTATCTCGCCGGCCTTTTGACGGCATATATCGTCGGATTTATTATAACTTGGATTGTCGGTTTCGACGACCCGGAATCTTAAGGAGGATACGCATGCATACAGGTATTTCACTTTATCCCGGACTAGACGGCACGGCAGCAGACCACCTCGCCTTATTAGAACAAGCTTCCGCCCTGGGTATTCGCCGTTTGTTTACGTCCCTTCACATTCCGGAAGCAAACAGGAACGCCCTGCGGCAAGAACTACGGCAACTTCTTGCCGCTGCCCGTTCACATGACATGGACGTCATTGCCGATATTTCTCCTCAGACAACGGCCCTGCTGGGAATAGACACGCTGCAGCCGCAGGCCCTGCTTGACTTAGGCATTACAACAGCACGTCTGGATTACGGCTTCAGTGTAGAAAAAACAGCCCTGTTCAGCCGCATCATGCCCATTCAACTCAACGCCTCTACCCTGCAGCCGTCTTACATACAAGCCCTGCAGGATGCTGGTGCTGATTTTTCACAAATAGACTGCCTGCACAATTTCTATCCGCGTCCGCATACAGGACTCAGTCCGGTCTATACTGCACAGCAAACACATTGGCTGCAGGAAAAAGGGCTTTCTGTCGGCGCCTTTATTGCCAGTCAGGCAGGCCGCCGCGGTCCGCTCTATGAAGGACTGCCGACACTGGAAATGCACCGCCGCATGGACGTCAGCCTTGCCAGCCGGCATTTGGCAGCCATGGGCATGCAGTCCGTTTTTATCGGCGACTCTCATCCCTCGCCAGTCGAGCTGGAATCGCTGGCACGCACCGGCAGAGAAGAAAAAAACGTCGTCGTCCTCAAAGCCCGTCTGCTGAGCCGGGAACCCTCTATTCGCGACCTCTTGTCCTATACGTTTACGGCGCGGCTTGATGCAGCGCAAGATGTCATTCGCGCGCAGGAAAGCCGCAGCCACGTCAGCAGTCACATCATCGCCGCCGACAGTCCGCAGCGCCCACTGCAGTATGGCGACATTACCATCGATAATCAAGGCTTTCAGCGTTATATGGGAGAAATACAAATCATCCAACATTCGCTGCCGGCAGAGCCGCGTACCAATATTGCCGCTAGTATCCTGCCGGAAGAACAATTTTTACTGTCATACATCACACCAGGCAGAAAATTTCGTTTTGAATGGGTTCGGTAACACAAAAAAATGGGGTTGTAACAAAATGAGAATTTTTAGTTCATTTTGTCACAGCCCCTTTTTGCTATACAGTGTTACGTGTATAGTTTGCGGCATTACGATTCATTTTCTTTAAACTTCAAACAAAAAACTAAAAACTTTTAGAGAAAAAGCGTTGTATATGATAGCCAAAAGCGTTGTGTTGCATTTCTATCGATCCGGTGAAACGGCCTCATGCTGCCGGTTATTCTTCAGATTGCAATTTCTGCACGCTTACAGCATGCCCAGCAGCTTGCAGCAAGTGAATCAAATCTCTTGGAGTTACCCAAATGGTAGCCGTATTTTCATTGGGATGTACGCCTACACAGGGCCAAGCCATGATATCGTTGTCCAACACGACCTGTACTGTATGGGAAGCATCATTGAGTACGCCCAAGGGAGACACAGAGCCCGGCGTAATGCCCAAATAGTGCCGCATGCATGCTGGTGACGCAAAGCTAAATCCGGTATTGGCAATTTGCATTCCCAGCTTTTTTAAGGGAATTTTCTTTTCCATGGGCATACAAACAATATAATATGCCGTTTTTTTAGCATTGCGCAAAAACAGATTTTTACATACCTTTCCTGCCTGCTGCATGAGTCCCAATGATTCCATGTCTTCCATAGTAAATACCGGCGAGTGTTCTTTTATCGTATACGAAATATGCTGCTCAGCCAACAGTTGAATAATTTCTTGCGTGTACATCATGTTGTTTCTTCCTTTCTTTCCCTATCTAACCGTTCTTTTTGTTGAGGAGCACGACAGCACCCAAAATACATAAAATTCCGCAGCCATTCAGTATGGACAAGCTTTCATGAAACACCGCAATGCCTACAAGCGTCGAGGTCAGCGGCTCTATGGACGCCAAAATAGAGGCTTTTCCGGTTTCCATATGATTTAATGCCTCCGTATACAAACTAAACGGCAGCGCCGTTGATACCAATCCCATACACAGAAACAGCAGTCCCGCTGTTGGTACGGCCAAACAGGCAGCCGCCATCGCCTGCAAATGAGAAAACCCGGCCAGGCCGGCAGAAGCAATGATAAATGTCCATGTCGCAACAGTCATTGGGCCGTACTTTGCCAACGCATACCGTCCAAAAATAGAATACAGGGCATAGCCCAATCCAGCACCCAAACCAGCTAAAATGCCGGCAGCATTCATACTGCCCGTCCCCAAGCCGCTGACCAAAACGCAGCCCACAAAGGACAACACCAGACAGACTGCTTTAATGGGTGTAAACGATTCTTTAAACAAGATGATGGACAAAATCATGACAATGCTCGGCGCAGTATACAAAAGAATAGCCGCCATAGACAATGTCGTCAATTCCATCGCCGTAAAGTAGCAAATGTTGGAAAATACGATACTGCATAAGCCAGTTCCCAAAAACATCCAACTGTCCCGCAGTGAAACAGCTAAGCTTTTTGGAGATTTGTACAGCATTCCCAGCAGCATGACGACTGCCGTGACAGCAACGCGTCCAAAGGTAATCTGCATCGGTGAAAATCCCAAAACAGCCAGTTGTCTGGAAAACAGACCAATAATTCCCCAACAGATTCCTGCCCCAATAACCAACAGCGGAGCCGTTTTATTATTAATATGCGGCACACGTATCCCTCCTTTTTTCACAGTTGCTATTGCTGTCATCTACTGTTTAGCATACAGGTTGCAGCCGCTATAATGTCAAGTATATGTTTATCCGTACCACCGATTTTTTGCTTATATGGTCACAACTTCACTTTCACTTCGCAGACATAGCCGGCTTCTATATAGTCAAACAGCTGCAGGCCGATTTCATCGGCTATGACGTAACGGGGCTGCACCTGATGCAGCTGGAGCCAATCCAACAGCGGTGAAAAATCTGTTTGGTTCCGCACTACGCGAACAGAGATGCAGGCATATGTACCTGCCGGTATGCGCGTTAAATACGCTGCATCTACAGGCGGCATTACGGCTTCATCAAAAGAAATATACTCGCCTTTTTTAGCAAATACCCCGTTCTTCATGGCATCGGGCTCCAGGATAAACCCATAACTGCGCCGAATGGAATGCAGCGGGCCGACCGCTTTTTGACAAAGCGCCTGCAGTTTCAAGTGATACGCCTTGATATCATCATGGTTGTCCCCGTATAATACCGTGCGCGCCGGCAGCGTTTTGACGGCAACCTGCCGCATCTGCACCGCTTCTATCTGCCGGCTTTGGCTACGGTACCAGTCTATATCCGCGGCAATGCGCCGATAATACTGACTCAGGCGCAGCGCTTCCTGCTGCTGCGCCGCAAGCACCTCCAAGACAGTTTGATTGCTGCGGGACGCGAGTATCTGCCGAATCGTGTCGATAGGCATGTGCAAATCCCGGCAGCAAGTAATAATATCCAGCGTCCAAAACTGATCATAGGTATAATAGCGATAGCGGTTTTTCGGGTCTACATATGCCGGTTTCAACAGCTGGATATGGTCGTAAAACCGCAGCGTTTCTTTAGCAATGCCGGTAATCGCGCTGACTTCTCCTATCAAATATTTCTTTTCTGCCATCGTTGCATCTCACTCCCTTATGAAGCCAAAAATTTATTTTTTTATCGTACATGATTCTGCATATATTGTAAATATATTCTTTTCCAGCCAAGGGAATAATATGCTATAATAGATACGAATTTATTCATTTTCTTAGGCCAAAAGGAGGGTTCACCATGCACTGTACATCTTTGACACATCGTATACTTGCTTTAGCAATCTGCCTGGGAATAGGGACAACCTGCATGCCGGCCGCACCTGCCCAGGCGTTTGATATTGGGACTATTATCGGCGTCGGCGCCGAATATGCCCAGCTGAATAAACAGCTCAATTATTTGGATAACGAAGGCCGCGACGAGTTTATGAAGCAGCTGAAAGAAAAGTACGGCGTCAATACCGACGCGCGTGCCAATGCCATGACCAGCCGCGTTATCGGCAACTTATCCAACGCCATTGCACAGACCGATTCTTCCATCACCAAAAAGCCGTATCACTATTTTGTCAACAACGATACCAGCTTCAACGCGTTCTGCACAATCGGCCATAACATCAGCGTCAATATCGGCTTGTTTGAACCACTCAACTATAACGAAAATGAAGTCGCTTTTGTCTTAGGACACGAAATGGGGCACGGGCAAAAAAATCATTCCATTCAAGGCGTAAAAAAATCCCTGCCGCTCAGCGTACTGACCTCTTTAGCCGGCTCCGGTGCCTCCCAAGTCGGGGCTGCTATTATCTCCCAAATCGGCTCAGCCAATCTGATTACCAAACCGATGGAAAAAGAAGCTGACGCGCTGGGATTTGACTATGCTGTCAGCGCAGGCTACAATCCCGGCGGCGGCGCGGCACTTTGGCAGCGCATGCTCGACAAAGGCGGCGATGTCAAAACCAGCGGCGTCATGGCTCTTTTCAATGACCATCCGACGACCATCAGCCGCCGCAACACCAACAGCAACATGGTGACCAAATGGAGCAACGGCATCGTCAAAGTCAATGACGAAACCGGTATGATTTCCATTCGCGGCAAAAACTGGTACACACCGGCCGGCATATCTTCTATGAGCGGGCAGGAACGAGCCTATCTCATCGCCGGCAATCTCTCTGCCGTATACCATCAATCGCAAACACCCAAAGGCAATGTCTACGTCAACAACAGCAACGTATTATGCGTAGGCAAGCAGCCTATTGTCGATTTGAGCCCGGAAAAACAGCCTAAAGAAATTACCCAGCGTCTTAAACAATTACTCTAATCACACACATATGCAGGAGGACAATATCGCATTATGGAACATGAAATGAAACTCGCCGTCGTCATCGATGCGGAAAATATTTCCAACAAATATATCGATGTCATTTTATCGGAAGCCAACAATCTCGGCGATGTGATTTATAAACGTATTTACGGCAACTGGACGACGCCGCAGATGTCATCGTGGCGCAATACTATTTTGGACAACGCCATTCAGCCTGTACAGCAGTACAGCAACACGATTCGCAAAAACTCATCCGATTCGGCGCTCATCATTGATACCATGGATTTGCTGTATCAAAGCAACTTGGACGGTTTCTGCATCGTTTCGTCAGACAGTGACTTTACACGGCTGGCATCACGACTTCGGGAATCACAGAAATATGTTCTCGGCATGGGAGAAAGCAAGACGCCCCGTTCTTTTATTTCTGCATGCAACAAATTCCTCTATCTGGATGTACTGCTCGAAGAAGCAGAAGAAAACGAAGCAGAGAACGCAGCTTCCAAGCCAGCCGCATCCAATGATACGGCCGCATCCTCCCGCATCTATACGTACGAAAAAACACCGGGGAAAGATTTCTTTACTATTAAGCAGGCTCTGATCAAACTGACAGAAGAAAACTCGGATGACAACGGCTGGATTTTCTCCGGCACGCTGGGAAACCTTCTCAGCAAACAGTTCTCCGATTTTGATGTCCGCAATTTTGGCTACAAAAAATTCGTACCGTTTATCGAATCGCTGCGTATCTTTGACGTCAATACCATTACAGATGATAAAAATAAAACGGTCAAACACAACTATTTCAAGCTAAAACCATCATCTTATCAAACAGATAAACGGTCTATGCCCCATATATTCCATAAGCATTACCGCTAACTTTATGTGTACTAGAGGCGCAAATGAAATTGCTGTACCGTAATTTCTATTTGCGCCTCTTTTAGGCATATTGTACAATAAAAATATCAACAAAGACCAAAAGGAGGGAATCGGTATGACGACAGATAATCCGCTGCAGGCCCTGCAGTCGCTGGCACAGCGCAAAACCAATGCCACGATTTCTATTGCCGCCGACTTGGCAAATGACAATTTAAACAGCATCTGCCGGTTTGCCCTCTCCTGGATCAGCAACGGCAAAGTACAGGGGCTTTCGTACCTGATCAAGCCGCCTACAGATGAATTTACATTTCGCAAAGTTACGCCGGACATGGTCGCCGACCGACCGTCTTTTGCCGACATTTGGGATAGTGAAATCAGCGCCCTGCTCCACGAATCCCTGCTGTCAGCGTATCATTCCGAACATCTTTTTTTAGCAATCAAAGCCAGCTACGAAGCCAGCGGCAGACCGTTTGTCATGGAAGATGTATATATACGGGACCTGCAGTTTTTGGCAGTGACGTATTTAGCCGATTTGGGCAATTCTTCATTTACCTCTATCATGCATTACATGAAAATTCCTGTTGATTTGGATGATGCCCTCAGCCGCGCTATGGGCTGCGCCTGCGGTCTCAACTGGCTGGAACGGCTTTTTCCCGTCAGCAGCTACGGTATCCCCTTATCGTCCATTATGGCCGGTGCGCTGCGGCCGCCGTCTCCGGAAGAACAAAAAGCCGCACGCGAAGCTGAAGATAAAAAATACAGCCGTCTTGTGCATTACACCAAAGTCTGCTTTATCCCCTTTGTCATCTTATGCACGCTTCTCACGGGCTATTACCTGCATCGCTACAACGAAATACAGCGAACGGAAGTTGATTTTTCTGCTTATTCGGCCACCGAAATGCCATCTCAAAATACAGAAGCTGCCAAACTTCCCGATCTGGACACATCAAAACCGTACATCATGCTGCGGGGTACGTACATTCTTCCCAGCAAAGAACACATCCCGGATTTCCTGCAGGCTGTAAAAGACCAGGATGTCGGGAAAATCCGCACCATGGTTCGTGCTGACAAGGTCATTGTCTTTGCCGGCCCGACACAAATCCAAATTACAGGCCCAACAGAGCCTAACGGGTTTGTTCCTGTCAAAGTGCTGAACGGCGATTACGCAGACATGACAGGCTATGCACCGTATACCATGATTTCTCAGCAGTAACCAAACATAGCGCCGCACGATGCAGCACACATCATGCGGCGCTATGTGTATTATATCCATATTTTTTTGTATACAGCCTATTAGCAAAAAAATCGCTGTCTATTGGTGCTGCTTGCAATTTTAGCAACTTTCTTGATTTTCATTTTTACCTCATACTATACTATTGATATAAAAATTGTATGCAAACCTTTTATACAGCAGGCATCATGTATCGTGAGGTGACTACTATGCTAAAAATGGACGCCGTCATCAGCGCTCTCATCCCACGTCAGGCCAAACTGCTCGGCGGCAGCAAGGGAATCTACCGGCGCGTATCCAACATTCATACGATTGAAACAAAAGAAATCGCTCGTTTTATCCGTGACCATGAACTCATCTTCATTACCGGCGCCGCAGTATCCAAAGATACGCCGTTGGAAGATTTAGTCCGAACCATCTTGAAAAAAAATGTCTCTGGTATTGTGATTAATATGGGGTTTTATATTCGCACCATTCCGTCCGCCATCATCACGCTTTGCAATCAAAAAGAAATTCCGCTCCTCTCTCTGCCCTGGAACTATGTACTCAGTGATTTGCAAAAATTGATTTTTACTGAACTTATTTCCAACCAGCACAAAGATGCGTATATTACCTATGTCATCGAGCAAATCCTGCATCGGCTGTATCATAAGCCGGTTCACACGATTGACTATCTGACGCTTCGCACAGATGAACAGTTTTATATTGCCTTAATCGATATCCCGCCGGAGACACTGCAGTCCGTTGACGAAACAGTAAAAACGCTGCGGAAAATACCGGATGCCGTGCATGCTTTTAAAGAAACTTTGGTGCCAAACAGGTTAGTCGTCATGTTTCGTCAAAAGCAGCATACACCCTTTACGATATGCAAAAAAAATCTCCACACCTGGCTTGCCCATACTGGTCTTGCTTCATACAAAGTGGGAATCAGCCTCCCCTGCTGCACCGCTGATGACCTGGCCAATGCCTACGACGAAGCAGAACTGTCTATCATTACGGCTGCAGCCTTAGCGTATCCACAGCCCTTTATTATTGCCTTTCAAAATATCTCTCTGCTGAAAATAATCCAGCAGGCTGTACATCCCAAATTACTGCACAAATTCATGCAGCAAATGCTCGGCAATCTCATGGAATACGACAAAAATCACCATACAGATTTGCTGCGGTTTCTGCACGTCTGGATAAAGCACAGCGGCAACGTCTCGGCGATTGCCAACGAACTCTTTATTCACCGCAATACCGTTGCCTACCGTATCAACAAAATAAAAACGATCTTAGGCTGTGATGAACTGACCTATCCGATTATCAGCAACCTTTTTCTCGCATTGGTCATCAAGCAAATCGTATCCGCCAATACAGATATATAAACAAAATACTATCCTTCGCTGCCGTCATTCCGTATGTGAAGGATAGTATTTTTGCTATGCTGGTATCATGCACGCATAAGATACCCTCTATTTTCTAGATAATATGTTCGTCCTGCAATATTTTATAGGCTTCCGGGCTCAAATGCAGTACTTCCTGTGTATGTTGGCTCAGCAGAGGTGCCGGTGTATCGACGCTTCCCGGCGTTTTGGAAAATTTAATCGGGCAGCCCTGAATATACATATCGCCGATAGTCGGATGCTCTACATGAACCATCATCTGCCGAGCTTGAATATGGGGCTGTTCAATTGCTTCTTTCATGTTCAGCACCGGCCCGCAGGGGATGCCAGCTTGAGCAAACAAGGCTTCCAGGTCTCTTTTTTTCTTATCCTGCGCCCAATCCCGAATCAACTGCTGCAGTCCCTGCGTATAATACTGGCAGCGGGAATCATTGGTTTGGTAGCGAACATCTTCCAACACTTCGGCATGGCCAATCGTCCGGCAGAATATCTCAAACAATTTATCCGTTCCCACACCCAGGGCAATGTATCCGTCCCGGCATTTAAAAATATCAAACGGTGCAATAGATGGGTCGATATTTCCCTGTCGCTTTGGTATCTCTCCCTGCATTGTCGTTTTGACAATTGCATTTTCCAATATAGAAAAAATAGTATCTACCATGGCCACATCGACAGCCTGGCCTTCTCCTGTTTTTTCCCGATGATATAAAGCCATCAATATCCCTACACACAAGTAGATACCCGTTACGTTGTCAGCAATGGACGGGCCTACTTTTACAGGAGAAGCATCCGAAAAACCTGTCAGGTTGACGATACCTCCCATAGCCTGCGCCACAATATCATAGCAGGGCCGCCGGGCCAGCGGACTGTCCTGTCCAAACCCAGAGCCTGCCGCGTAAATAATAGCAGGATTGATTTTGCGGACACTTTCATAATCTACATGCAGTTTTTCAGCCACACCGACCCGGTAGTTTTGTACTACAACGTCTGCTTCACGGACTAATTCATAAAAAAGGGCCAGCCCCGTTTCTTCTTTCAAATTCAGTGTAATCCCTTTTTTGTTTCGATTTAAAAACGCAAAAAAACCGCTTTCGCCGCTTTTTTCATCCATAGGTCCCCACTGGCGGCATTGGTCTCCCTGCAGCGGTTCAATTTTAATGACGTCGGCGCCGTTGTCCGCCAGCAGCATCGTACAAAACGGGCCATTATAGGCATGGGTCAAATCAATGACCTTGAGGCCCTGCAGTGCTTTTTTCATCTCATTCACATCCTATCTCGCTTCACACTCAATCCATATACTGGCAAGCAGTTTCCCCTTGAATGACTTTGTCGGCCAAACGTAAAAATGCTGCAATGCCGATTTCCAAATCGGTATCTGATGTATTTTCTTCTTTGCAGTGCGACAACCCTTCTATGGACCGTACAAACATCATCACAGAAGGTAAAATCTTAGCTATTTCAGCAGCATCATGCAGCGGCCCGGAATATATCGCCGTCGCCTCTCCCGTTTCCTCTTTGACGGCTTCCTTGCAGAGTGCTACCAACGACGCATCAAAGATAGTCGGTGGAATATCCCATATTGTTTCAAACGATACGTCTACATGATTTTTCTGCGCGGCTTCGATGCAGGCCTCCTGGGCTTCATTATATATTTCTTCTAACAAGTTTCTGTCTATATGACGCTGGTCGAGCGAAATACGGCACGTACCCGGAAAAATTGTCACGACGCCCGGCGAAACCTGGACGTTGCCAACGGTACAATACGCATACGTATCGCCTCGGGTATAGGCATTGCCAATATCCCGAAACGCTAAGGCAGCCTGAGCCGCTGCCAAAAAAGCATCCCGCCGCATAGGAATGGGGCATCCCGAATGGGCCTGCTGTCCTGTAAACGTAATATACTGCCGTTTGCAGCCAGTAATACCGTACACGCAGGCTACCGCTTTATGCCGGCTTTCCAAAACTGGAGCTTGTTCAATATGCAGTTCCAAGTACTTTGCAATTTTCTTCGCTTGAAATTCTTCCTTGGCTTTGGAAAAATCATACACATCCAGTTGATAGGCCTGCGCCGCTTTTCTAAACGAAATGCCGCCGCTGTCCGTCAGCTGAGCTGCCGATTCGATGTCCAAGGCGCCGCTGACTGCCGACGAGCCTATGCAGCTCCTGCCAAACCGCGCCCCTTCTTCATCAGCCCAGTTGACGATATATATTGTTTTTTTAGGCCTTTTCCCGCATTTTCCATAATACCGAAGAACTTCCATACCTGCAACCACACCTAAAGCGCCGTCCAGCCAGCCGCCGCAGGGTACACTGTCCAGATGGCTGCCAATGCAAACCGCTTCTTCCGTTTCACCGGGAATTTTAGCAAAGATATTGTATGCCGAATCAACCGACAAACTGGCGCCTTCTTGCTGCATTTTCTCCCGAAACCAAGTCAAGGCTTTGTCCCACACGGGTGTCCAAGCCACGCGGTGCGCTCCGTTGGCATCGGAAGTCAAGGCTGCTAATTCTCTCAAATCCTGAATGACGCGTTTTGCTCTGTTTCTATATTCATGCTGCATATACCTCATCTCCTTGTCCTGTATACGATGAACTGCCTGTCATTTGCGGTGACAAGCTACAAATTTTCCCCATCCCGGCTGCCCCAGGAATTGTCCCTGCGCATATACTAATTGGCCGCGCGAATACGTGTGCGTAATGGCTCCCTGCAATTTTGTTCCTTCCCAAATGGTGTAATCGCAGTCAGAATGCATCTGCTCCTGTCTAATAACGACCTGCGGCTGCGGGTCATATAGGACAATATCCGCATCTTTGCTTGGCTGCAAGCTTCCCTTGCGTTGGCAGCCAAAAATTTTTGCCGGCTGAAACGCACAGAGTGCCACCGCTTTTTCAAAAGAAATGAGCCCGCGGCTGGCCGCGTTGAGCATATACGGGTACAGCGTTTCCACTCCCATACAGCCGTTGGGAATCTGCGTAAAATCATCCTTTCCCCAATCCTTTTGAGCCTGTGTAAAGGGACAATGGTCTGTCGCCACGACATGAATCAGCCCTTTGCGAATACCTGCCCACAATGCATCCCGGCTTTTTTCTCCTTTGATAGGCGGCGAGCATACAAAGTTTCGACCATCAGGCCGTTTATATACATCACACGTAAAGTGCAGGTACTGCGGACACGTTTCTGCATAGATTTCATAGCCCTCATGAATCGCGTCTTCTACAGCCTGCATGCCGATATGATTGGCCAGATGAACAATATACAACGGCGCATGCAGGGTTTTAGCCCAATGGATAGCGCGTATATCGGCTTCCGCTTCTACGGCTTCCGGCCGGCTCAAGTAATGGTACCAGGGAGTCAATTTCTTTTCTTTTATAAACTGTTCAATATTCAAATCGATAATATCCGGATTTTCGGCATGAACAGCAATTAATGTTCCCGTTTCTTTAGAACGCTTCAAGGCTTTGTAAATAGCCGCATCATTCATCATCAAGCCGTCTTTTTTGTAGACCATGAATAGTTTATAACTCGGCAGGCCGCTTTCAGCCGCGGCGGCAAACTCATCCAATACGTCATCCGTCAAATCAGTCAGCGCCACATGAAAAGAATAGTCTACACATGCCTGCGGTGCGCACAGCTCGTTTCTTGGCAGTACCGCTTCCCGAATTCCCTGCCCTTTACGCTGTGTAACAAAATCAAAAACCATTGTTACGCCGCCGCATGCCGCAGCTCTGGTGCCAGCCAGATAACTGTCAGCCGATGTCGTCCTATTAAATGGAAATTCTAAATGGGTATGCGCGTCAATCGCTCCCGGCAGCACATATTTTCCGGCGGCATTGACGACTTCAGCATCCTCAGCCGCCAACTGGCAGCCAATTGCTTCAATCGTTTCACCGCAAATCAATATATCTGCCTGAAAAGTTTCATACGGCGTCACTATCGTGCCGCCCTGAATGATAATTTTCTTCATACCAAACTGCCTCCTTTCTTATGTGACAGGTACAGGTCTAATGCGAGCCGCCGTTTTTTTCTGCGCCCGGTTCCTGCAATATGCCGTTTCGCAGAAGAAATTCATAGCTTTGAGTACCCGACACATAGCACAAATGACCTAAAATACCGCCGCATGCCATGGAAATAGCCAGCATCTGCCATTCCCCCTGCGCCGCAAAAGTAGAAAAGCATCCCATAAATATGCCGGGAACAAATGGCGTACAGCGAATATATCCCAATAAACACATTACCAATGTAATCATGCCGCACCAGACGCCATCTGAAAAAGAAAACGAAGCGGCCGTTGTTAAATACAACAGCAGTATCGCGCAAAGAATACCTGAAACATTACACACAATAACCGTTTTAACAGCATGCCAGCCTCGTTCATGAAAAGCAAAATATGTAGTGCATCCTGCAAAACCAGCCCAAGAAATCAATTGAAACATAGCGGCAAATTCAATCCATATACCGCACAGCACACCGGTGGCTATCCCCAACACACACAACCCCATGCCCATATTCTTCTTTACTCCTTTCTATTCTAGAATGGCTGCAAGTGTTCCCTATGATTTTCTGTGCCTGCTGTCTGTATCATGCAGGCAGTCAAAAAGTCTTGACGCAGCTCCCTTGTATTCCAAAAAGAGTGCAGCTGCTGTCATGCTGCACTCCTTAACCAACTAGGGATACTAGCATGTACCCCTGCAAACGGACTATTATTTAAAATCAGGATCTTGCGGACCGCGCTGTTCCGACTTCCGTACGACCAGTGTCCCCGTTGCTCGGCCAACCAAAACCGGCGGTTCCAGTACATTGGCAGCAGAAAGGGCCAGTTTTTCATCTCTTGCCAGTTCAATTACCTTGTATGCTTCAAACTTGCAAGTTCTGGATGAATTACCGCGTTCTTCAATCCAGCCCACATATTCAATAAAATCGCCGGCATAAACAGGTGCTAAAAATTCAACGCTTGAATATCCGACAAACAAACTTTCATCACCGTCATTGCGGATGCACAACTCAGTTCCTACATCGCCAAACACATCTAAAATATGGGACCCATTCACCAATTCACCGGCATAATGCGCATCTGCCGACCCCATGCGTACTCTCAACATCACTTTTTTACCAATCATACTTTTTCCTCCTTACATTAGGCTATACCTAAAATATAATATTCTCTATCGAGTGAGGTCATTATACCGAATATCCTATAAAATTCCCATGTTTGTACAACTAAACCGTTTTGTGCATTTGCACAATAATGCACAAGAAAAGATACAAAAAAGAGAGTTGTCACATTATGATATGCTGCTCTAAATAAGTTACTTTGTCATCGCCCTATCTAGAGGTAGTATATCATTTTATGTAACAACCCTTTATGTATCATTTTATTTTTAAATTATCAATTATTGCCGCCCTAATGGATCTGGTCCGTATGTATTCGGCCCGTCTGTTCCTTTTTTGAACAGCAATACGAGAGATATAATCATACCTACAATAGGAATGAACATGTATATTACATACTGTCCCGAATGATTCAGATCGTGACTTCTCCGGATAGCTAGCATGACCCCAGATATAAGCAGTGGAATATATAAAATAATACTACCTATAGCTATCAAAGAAATGTTTTGTATTGCCACGAGTATTCCTTCAACAATCATACAAATAAAAAATAAAATACAACCGCGCAAAAAATATCGTTTCCGATTTAGCCGTCCTTCCGTTTTAAAAAACATCTCCTTGATGCCCGCATCTTCAACATATTCAGTCGAAATCTTCTGATAGTTCTGTACTATTTCAGTTCTATCTCTATCTTCGGGAATCGAACTATTAGATTTTTCGCTAGTCTTTCCATCATTTACCTCCTGCACCACCAGTTTAGTTCCGCAAGATGGGCAAAATTGTGCTCCTTCTGAAATAGGTGTGCCACATCGTGAACAAAATTTACTCATACTCAGTTCCTCCGTATTCGAATTGCATAGTGGTTGTTTAGAATTCATCAATTGATATACTACAGTATTACATCATTAGTCATAATGAATCGTTAAATTATATACGTATTGCAAATAGTATTGTATATCTGTGCATACATCGAATTAGAATCCACTACCATTATCGGACCGCCATCGATAGAAACGCAAATAGCTCCTTTAGATGACATACGATATTGATGTATTGCATAACTTCCATCTGGATACACGCAGACTATTTTGGCTCGGAAACTATACGCTCCTGATTCCCGCATAGCTTGTGTAGGACGGTTGAATTGTAAAGTACCTCCTTTCAAATAATATTGTACAGCACCATCTGATAAAATCCATGTATCTTCCATAGGAACAGTTTCAGCCGCATAAGCAATAGGAATAAGATTAAATGTCGGCAGTATAATTCCACCAATCCCCAAGGAAATTCCAGCTCCCAATATACAAGTTAATACCAATTTTTTTCACTTTTTCATGTGTAATCCTCCTTAACGTGCTATCATATTAATTATTAAATAGTAATATTTCTTGAATCCATATCTCGTTTCAAGCTATCAGCAGATGTCAATGCTAAATTAACAATATTAACATTCTGTTGTTCGTGCAAATAATCATGATAATGAGATGGATTTTTTCCCTGAGCAGAATATAACATGCCCGGTACGATGTTGCCGTCAGCATCTACTTTATATAACGAATATACTGGAAATGTATGGATGCCATCATGCCAATATCCCAATTTTCTATCGTTATTTGCTCGATCATTTTTTATATGAAGCATAAGTATAATCAGGTCTTTATTTTTTAGATTTAGCAGTTCTTTTTTATAGTCCAGTATTGCCACTACATCATCTTTTTTATCATAGACAACAAATGCTCGCCCTTTATCGGTAATCAGCCCCAAAAATCCTGCATCATTAATAGATGAAACGGCCCCTACTGTATACGAGTATCCTTTACTCTTTAAAATTTCATTAGCCTGTGTTAAGTCATCCTTGACAGGTTCCTGTGCTGTCGCATTCTGCTCCGAGGTTGATGATTCTGTATTAGATGTAGTTTCTGTCTGGGCAACACTGTTTTGAACATGTTTGTAATAATAAATACCTGCGCCTGCCCCAACAACAAGAATTGCCAGTAAAGCACCAATAACAATATTTTTCACGTTGTTTTTCAGTAAATCACTTACGGTTCCGCTATTGGCAACAACTTGAGGAGTAGTTATTTTCTTGACAGAAGATACTTCTTCACGTATTTTAGTACCACATGCAGGACAAAACGTTTCATTATCTTCTATTTTAGCCCCACATTTACCACAAAATTTTGCCATAGAGTCATCACTCCTTCTTATTGATTCACTTTCTCACTCTGTATTTCAATGGATATATCTGTTGGATCTTTTTGTTTTACTATGCCAACACAGGTACCTTTCGCTGATATAAAATCACCTGTTTTTACTTTATTTATCATATTTACATCTTTTGAAGGAACGTCAATTACTATTGAGTACTCTTTTCCTGATACAGTTTTACGGCTTATATATAAACAATAGTTTTGTGAATTATTAAATTGATTTTTGTGAATGAGTTTACCTGTAATATTAATTTCTTTATCCTTATATTTCTTTTCGGCACTAGCTTGATCGCGAATATAGTCATCAATCATATCTTCTGCTTTCACAGATATTGCCCCACTGGATGATGTGCTACCATTGCCATCACTGCTCGATAAAACGCTTACCAGTATCACCAATACGACTACACATATGCCAATAATGCCGCCTATTTTTTTCATATTCCATTTATTCGTTACTGTCGTTGAAGTTGCTGATACAGCCGGAGCAGCTTGCGCCTTTTCACCTAATTTAGCCCCGCAATTTGTACAAAAAGTGGCATCATTTTTAACAAGAGCATGACATTTCGGGCATCTCTTTTCAACAGGCTGTGCTGCCCCGCATTCTGTACAAAATTGATCGTCATCTTTTAATACAGCATTACATTTTACACATTTTTTCGACATGGTTCATCATCCTTTCTCATATATACTGCTATTGGCATAACTTGAACAGCTTGCTACGCTTTATGCATCTGTTCAAATCATGTTTTTTACGGCTTAAATCCTGTCATAAAACGAATCAGAGAATCCTGCGCGGCTGCCATAGAATTTCATATGGTAGGCCAAAGCAAACGCTACTTCACCGGCTGGCATCACAATACCTTTTCAGCCCAACACCCATCCGGATCCAGATAACGCCAATTATCATTTAACTGACTATTGACATACATTTGTCTTAAATCCAAATTACAGAAAAATCGATATGTTTTCACTTCTATTTTCATCATACTTTTAAAACATTTTCTGATATCCTGCACTGCGAGCTGCTAT
>CAVKEA010000017.1:0-44255 GCA_963655305.1 bacterium | reverse complement strand
GACTCAGTTATCTGAATCCGTTTTTTTTTAATGAGGCTATTATGTTACAGCCCCACAACTGATGCTTATTTTCGTATTTCCGTATATAGGTGGAACAGTTCCGGTAAAATAATTTTATCCATTCCCACTTTGATCAACTGCGGCAATCCTGGTAAGCAAAATACCAGGCACTGATGAATAATACCAGCAGCAGAACGATATGCCAACGCCTGTACCCCGCAGACACGGCGATAGGCAAAATACGTCATCATTTCAGAAAAGCCCTGAATTTTTTTTTCAAACTGCGGCGTAATCGTTTCCAATGTCACATCCCGCTTCGGAAGCCCTGTGCCGCCGCTGGTAATGATAACATCGACACTGCATACCCATTCATGTATATGACGATTTATTTCATCTTTATCGTCTTTTACAATCGCATAATCCACTACTTGATGTCCGCTGTTTGTCAATGCGGACTGAATCATCAATCCATTCGTATCATCGGAAAAAGACCGGCTGTTGCTGATGGTCAAGATGGCCGCTCTTAAGGGATGTTCTTCTGTCGTTTTACCCACAATACTACCTCCTTATACATACGCCATGTATGTCCCTTGCTTTCTTTTCTACTATTGGTATATATTCGACTTTCCCATCAGAAATTCCTACTTGCATTTTATAGAATTCTCCAAATTATACATCTCAATTTATCATAAAGACGGCTGCAGGTGTTGTAAATTTTTTCCATTCCCGTATAATATAAAAGGTATTGACAGTATCTGACATATCAGCATGTAGATGTAGTTCATTTTTAAGCAAAATGGCATCTTGAAAGGAGATTTTGGCTATGCTACGAAAAATTACAGCTCTGCTCGCCATACTTACGCTCACGGGATCTATGCTGGTTTCAGCTATGTTCTTTGATGACAATCCCCGCTATATTCAAGTCGGCCATGACGACACGACAGAATCATATATTGACACCAATTCTATTCAGAATGTCCGTTACGACCCGCCATATTACATGATTCGTGCTACTGTCATCACGTATGATTATACGACGAATACAGCCACCGGATACGAAAATAATTTTTTCTACAACTTCAAAGGCCAAACTGTAAAAGCACAGACGATTGCTACTTGTGTTTACAATGAAGACGGTGTTCCTTCACCATCTACACCGATTGCAAACCCGGAAGTAAATCTCTGCGACCGCTATTCCGTAAACGGCAAAGCCGCAGATAATGCTTTTTTCAACTGCTACAGCATGACCTTTTATCATACGTTTACCAACTAACAGCCACAGCAATATCATTATAGGACAAAGGATTTGATACGATGGATTCACTACTTCACATTGGCGGTACACTTGTTACGTTATTATTTTTAGGGGCCGTTATTTATTCACTGACGACCTCCTACCGCAAACGGCAAAAAAAAGCGCAGCAGCAAAAAGACTTGGTATCGAAAAAACACGTCCAAGTAAAAAATCTGCATCAGTATGACATAACACCGCAAAACGGCTACTGTGTCTATCCGCTGCCGCAGGGAGAACAGCTGCAGCGGTATCCGCAAACATTTACAGCCTTGTCTTTGACACTTGCCAACCAGCAGCCTTATTCTATTTGTTTAATCGGATTTGCTGAATACGAAAAAGGAGAACTGAAAGACACGCATTATTTCTACGTCCGTCCTCCTGAAAACAAACTGAATCTAAAAGATCGTCCCGAAATGACTTGGGATATTCTCAGCAAAGCCGATGAATTTGGAGAATATTGGAATGCCGGCATGAAAGACTACTTCACAACGCATACACTGGTAGCTCATCATGCCTCATATGTATTGGGCTGTGTAGCGCACGCATTAAAAATTTACGGCATTGACATGCCGCCGGTCCACTTCATTGATACGCTGGAAACAGCCAAAAAACTCTACCATTTTTCTTCCAATCAACTTGCGTCTGTTTGTCAGGAAATGGACATTGAACTGGATGAAAAAAATACGTTAAGTGCTGCCGTTGCCACCGGCCAATTTCTTATCAAAGCCAAACAGGAATATCCGATGTATCTTCCCTCTATTCATTATATCCATGCTGCGCCTACGCAGGATCAATACTTGGCAAGCATGATCGCTGCGGTAGAACGTGAAGAATGCACACCGGAAGAAATGTTTGCGCCCAACCCAGTAAATCAAACCATGCTGCAGACATTACTGGATAAAAAGTATATCGAACCGGGAGAAAAAGAAGGCACGTATTACGCAACCAATGAAGGGCTCGACTTTTCAGAATCTGTCAACTAATTCGTCGTAAAAAGCAACGCATCACAGTAATCTTGATATCTGCAAAAAACATCACGTCCCATGTCCGCCCTGCTAAGGTGTTGGCATGGGGCTTTTTTTCTGTCGGAAGGCTGTATACCTCTATGAAAGCATCCGTTTAAAATTTCTACTCACATCAACTGCAGTGAAATAGCTAAGTTCCTATATATAAGTGTCTTTTTAGCCGACAGTATGGTATACTCGATTTAATTGAAAAAATTGAAAGTTGCGGAGGCACAAAATGGAATTAGTCGTAAAGCATTTTTCAGAACTGAGTACAAATGAACTGTTTGAGTTGTATAAACTGCGCATTTCTGTATTTGTAGTTGAACAAAAATGTCCGTATCAGGAAATAGATGATGCAGACCGTGTCGCCTACCATCTTTGGCTGAAAGATGATAACGGCATCGAAGCCTATGCGCGGGTACTGCCGCAGGGAACCGTTTTTCCAACAGCCGCGATTGGCCGCGTGATTGCAGTAAAGCGTCGGCGTGGCTTGGGCAGTAAAATCGTAGAAGCAGCCATCAATACCGCTAAGACACTGCTTCATGCAGATAAAATCACTATCGAAGCACAGACGTATGCTCGTTCACTGTACGAAAAGCACGGTTTTCGGCAGACTTCTGAAGAATTTTTAGAAGACGGTATTCCGCACATTCAAATGCAATGGACCCTGTAATGCTTCCGTTTTACCAAATTTATCGTATCAACTCTTAAAACAAGAACGCATTATCAAGAATCCATCTCAAAAGAGCAAGCATTGAAAACGTTGCATCATAAAATGTTTCTATTCTCATAGAACCCCATCATTTTATTGTTTTTCTTCTACAAATAGTGTATAAAATTAAAGGAGGCCCTATACCATGAAAAAATTTTCACATATCCTTACTATCGCAGCGTTAAGCATATCCACTGCTGCCTTAACTGCGACGTCCTTTGCTGCATCAGCAACACAAGCCCAACCATTGCCCATACAGCAAACAATCCGCCATGACATGTCAAATTACGTAATAACGGACAGTTCTTCCTATGCCGTATCCAAAGTGCTGATTGTCAATGGCAAAAAGTTGGATATACAGCCTTTACAACTGAACGGTTGTCTGCTCGTACCAGCGCGTGCAGTCAGTGATGCGCTGGGATTTACGACAACCTGGGACGCCAAGGAACATGCCGTAACGATTGCCGGCCCTTCTATGAAAACAACGCAATATCTAGGTGAAGATTTTTCTAATGCCGTGACGACCATTCCCGATGCAACCGGCATGACAGCCCCCACTTCATTTGGAGCCCCGCCGGTATTAGTCAACAATACAGCCTATGTACCGGCAGAAATCTTCCAAATTATCCAAGGAAACACTCCGGATACACTGGTCGTCACCGATACAGCTATCGAAATCAATGCACGGCCGAACTAAAGCCAAAATGCGATAACTTATATATAACGCTGCGTAAAATAAGGACTAGAGAATTGGATTTATATCATTTCTCTAGTCCCTGTTTTTTTAGTCTTCCGTACCCAGCATATATATCGTTTCGGCTTTCCACACGTCCCCTTTTTTTAATATAGGCTGCGGGAAATTGGGATGGGCTAACGCATTGGGATAATACTGGGCTTCCAAGCAAAATCCCGTTCGTTTGGAAAATGTTGTCTTGCCCTTGCCTATTTCTTTCCCATCCAAATGATTTCCTGAATAAAACTGTACGCCCGGCTGCGTCGTATAGGCCTTTAACGTAATCCCTGTCAAGTTGCCAACGGCATACGCCATCGGATACAGCGTCATGCCGTGCGATACGATAGCTTGCGTTTTGTCTTTCCGGATAACCCAATTATGGTCATATCCGCCGGCCCACTGCAGCTGCGCATACGCATCGTCAATATGCGCTCCAATAGGCTGTAATGTACGCAGGTCCATCGGCGTCCCTGCAACGTCAAGGATATTTCCATTGGGCAGTGATTCTTCGTCGCTTTCCGTAAACGCATCGGCAAACAGCTGTATGCGCTGCTGCAGTACATCGCCGCTGTCATAGCCGTTGAGATTAAAATACGTATGGTTGGTCAAATTGCAAATCGTATCCGCATCAGATACGGCTTCATAACGAATGGAAACCGCATCTTCATCACTTAAGTCGTACCAAACCGTGACCTGCAGCGTCCCTGGATAGTTTCCTTCTCCATCCGGACTTGTATACGTCAGTTTCAATCCGTCAGCCGTTGCTTCTGCCTGCCAAAGTTTTTTGTGAAACCCAGTCCATGTGCCGCCATGCAGGTGATTGCGGCCGTTATTGCATTCGAGCTGATACTCTTGTCCATTGATATGCAGCTGTCCCCTGGCAATGCGGTTGCCGCAGCGGCCAATCAAGGCGCCGATAAACTTAGTATCCTGAACATACACAGCTGCATCATCATATCCCAGCACAACATCTACAAAATGTCTGTGTGCATCTTTCTTTTTCAACGATTGTACATGCCCGCCGTATGTACAAATAGAAAGGGCTGTGCTTTACTATTGGTCAGCGTATACAGCGCTGCCTTTCGTCCGTCAGGCAGACTGCCAAACGGTTTTACAGTTATATTGCTCATAAGCTAACTCCTCTGTATGATAGTATTTGTTACCCCCTATTATACACTAGAACCGGTTCTTTCTACAATAAACATTGACAATCTCTCCAAATGATGATAATATTTTGATGTTGCATGTATTTAAAAATTTATTATATGAGGTGATGTATCAATGGCAACGAGGAGAGAAGCACGTTTTAAGGAATGTCGCCGGTTCGGACTCAATGTGTACGGACATCCTAAGGCATTAAAACGTGTGAAAAAAGAACAACGTCAGAAGAAAATGTCTGAATATGGCACACAGTTATTGGAAAAACAGAAACTTCGCGCATACTACAACTTGCTCGAACGTCAGTTTGTCCGTTATTATGATAAAGCCAAAAAGATGGACGGCGTAACTGGTCAGAACATGTTAAAATTGTTGGAATGCCGCTTGGATAACTTGGTATACCGTATCGGTTTTGCAAGCTCCATTCGCCAGGCTCGTCAGATGGTCAACCATGGCCACATCTTAGTGAATGGCAAACGTTGCGACATTCCGTCTGCACACGTAAAAGTTGGTTCCGTTATCGCTTTGAAAGAAGCTTCCCGTTCCAACGAAATGTACAAAAAATCCTTCCAGGAATTGAAAACATTTGATGTTCCGTATATCGAAAAGAATTTCGACGGCTTCGAAGGCACACTGACACGTATGCCGGAACGTGATGAAATCCCAGTAGAAATCAACGAAACACTTATCGTCGAATTGTACTCCAAATAATACGATTTGGCATTCTTTAAAAAACGTTCGCAAGTGCTCAAGCCTTTTCATACATAGTGTTAGTGAGAAGGTTTGTCCACTTGTAGAACGTCTTTTTTTTATCCTTTTTTTGCAGTTATCTGTAATGTTTTATGTTTTCCAAATACGGTTGTCCCAATATCACAGTGGCTTAATTAATGAATTCCTTCAACCAGAATGAGAACAGCTATATAATATATTATTCCAATCGCAATACCTATTCCCACTAAAATTTTCAGAAATTTTTTCATAATATACTCCTAATATAGATTACATAGATGTATTGATATGGAACTCTCTACTATATGATAGTATATCAGGTATTTTCTTCATCTGCCATGAATTTTCCTTTACTTCTATACCCCCTAAATTTTTAATTTTACAAAAAAAAACTGCACGATGCATAATAGCATCCGTGCAGTTTTTTGTTAATCAGTCTACTTATTTTTCAAAATCAATTACTTTGCCAGGATTTAAAATCCAGTTGGGATCGACAGCTTTTTTAATTGTTTTCATCAATTCCAATTCTATGGGGTCGGTGTATTTTTCCATGTATGCCAATCGTTTGAGACCGATACCGTGTTCACCGGAAAGACGGCCGCCCAAACCGTATACATATTTGTATGCCGTAGCGCGGAATTCTTTCAATTGGTTTACCCAGTCTTCATCACTCATGTCACATTTTAAAATCTGGAAATGCAAGTTGCCATCGCCGGCATGAGCCAAGCAAAATACACGGAAATCATATTTTTTGCTTTCTGCAACCAACGTTTGAATGCAATCAGCAATTTTTGTTACAGGCACTACTAAATCTTCTGACGTAGCTACTTTGGAAAAGACGCGGGTACTTTCCAGGCAGTTGCGGCGGACTTTCCAAACGCGGTCATCAGCTTCTACAACGTCTGTGGCGCCGCATTCTTCACAAATAGCTGCCAGTTTTTCCATTTTATCATCTAATTCACCTTCATTAAATGTTTCAATGGAAATAATATCATAACAGCCGTCTTCATAATGCGGCAAACGCAATTCACTATAGTCGCTGGCACTGCGGACAAAATTATTATCCATAAATTCAACAGAAGTCGGATTCAGGCCGGCTTTGACTAATTTAGGAACCAACGCCGTCGCTTTTGCCAAATCAGTAAAGACAGCTAATACATCCAAACGGTACGGGCAAAGCGGTACTAATTTCAGCGTCGCTTTCGTAATAATCCCTAAGGTGCCTTCCGAACCAATAATCAGCTGGTCCAAACAAAAGCCTGTAGAACATTTTTTCAGCGTAGCTCCCAAATGCGCAATTTTGCCATTCGGCAGTACTGCTTCAATGGAATATACTTGATGACGGGTTGTACCATAGCGAACTGCTTTATTGCCGCCGGCATTGGTTGCCAAATTGCCGCCAATCAGACAGCTGTCAGAACTGCACGGATCTCCGGCATACATCAAGCCTTTAGAATTTGCCAAATTTTGAATATCAATGGTACGAACGCCGGCTTCGACGGTCATATACATCCCGTCTTCGTTCAATTCCAAAATTTTATTCATGCGTTCCATCAAGACAACAATGCCTTCATACGCAGGAACTGCACCGCAGCTGACACTCGTGCCTGCACTGCGCGGCGTGACAGGTACATGATACTGGTTAGCCAATTTCATGATAGCTGCAACTTCTTCTGTACAGCCCGGCAATACGACGACTTCCGGTGTATGCCAAAACGAGGGTGCCAAACTTTCATCGGATTTATATACATCCAATACATCGGCATCTGTTTTTACATTTTTATCGCCAACAATGGCTTTTAATGCTTGTATTACTTCATCTGTTACCTTATTATACGGTTTCATTCTAATTCTCCTCACTTATTCGCAACTCGTGTTTCCACTGGTGCAACATTCTGGCTGCAACGTAACTATTATAGTACAAATCTGGATATTTGTCTTCCTATCTATTCAAAAATTTTATTGCATTTTTCCACTATATTTTTATATTCTTGCATATAACAAAAGGGTAAAACGTATAAATAAAGAAATTATACGTTTTACCCTTTGCCATTTTTCTTTTAATTATTGAAATAATTTTATTTTAATACAGGGAATGTCGCTGCGGCATGACTCATAATCGTCACGTTATAGTCACGATTTCCTTCACTAACTAATTCATCTTGTGCCATGTGCCAAGCTTCTTCCAATGTCGCTGCCGGAATCTGACCGCTCTGCCGAATGATGTCAAAGTTTTCCGGCCGCGTAACGATATATACCTGTTTCATCGAGTTGATGATGCAATGCGTTTTAAAGGCAACGAAAGCCGGAATGGAAAAGTCTGCGCGCAAATCTTTTTCAAAGGCATTCATGTCACTGCGGAAAAACCAATCCGTAAAAATAGCCGGTTCTTTGATATCCGGGCAGTCCAGCGTAAAAATCATGATGCCGCCTGGTTTGGTCGCAAACACGGCGTTCATATGTGCTTTGGTACTTTGATAGAGATTCATGTCCTTGGGATAGCCGCCGGCAGATCCAATCGTTACGTCAGCTTGTTCTTGAATGGCCACGCTGGCAATGCGCAGTAAATCTTCGCAGCCCTTTTTCCATGCGTCATACCAATGGCCGCCCACTACTTCATACAAATCACCGTCAGCAGTAAAGACCGTATTGACTAAAAATGCCGGATTGAGCAACGCTGCAGCCTGGCGCATGTCGTCGTGCAGCGGATTATGTTCCAGCAAACTCGTTTCACACAGCGGGTTGCAGCCGCCGCCCACTTCATCAGTCAACGCTAAAGCATGGTTGCGCATAATTGTTTCATAACTGGCAATCCCAGGGAGCACGCTCTTGCGGCCGCCGCCAAATCCAGCCATTGGGTGGAACGATACAGCACCCGTTAAAATGACTTTATCTGCTTCTACGGCGCGTCTGTCCAAGAAAATGTCATTGCCGTAAGTCGTCGTGCCGACTTTGACTAAATTGGCTTCGTCACGGCAGTCATGACTGACAATACGAAGGCGTTGGACCATTTCTTTGCCGCAAACGATGGCATTTTCTTCCGGCGTATGTGCCCGGTGCGTTCCCTGCGCTGTAACGACTGTAATTTGTTCATCTTTTACGCCTATGGCATTGAGTTCTTCTACAATGACAGGCAGCATCTGCGCTGTATGAACAATACGTGTAATATCGCTGACTATGATGGCAACCGTATCCGTCGCTTGAATGACTTCACGAAGAGGCGCACTGCCAATAGGGTGACGCAGTGCTTGACGCACTGCTGCCGCTTCATCTTGTACGGTTTCTACTTGATTGCCGTGTAAATCATATAATACATGCGATTCATCCAGAGATACTGTCTGGACACCTTTTCCACAAGGAAGAGAAAATGTTTTCATTCGTTAGCTCCTAACTGCATTAAATGTCAATAAATAAATTCCAGCGGCCCATATACAGCGCAATCAGTGCCCGTATAAACAACACGGAAAATAATATAAGCGTTAAAATGCACAAAAAATTTTCAAAATCATCCATATGATTGGCTTTATGCCGAATCTGTCCCAAGAAGTGAGAAATAGGTATCATGCGTATTCGCCTTCTTTTTTCAAATTACTCATTCGTATGGTGGTCAGGAAATAATTCATGAATTTGACGTGCTGATTCTTCATCTTTTTGGATGCCTTTCAGCAGCGTTTTTTCTGAGTTTTCCATATGTTTTTTAGCTACTTTGCGGGCCATGGCACTATTATGCTGGGCAATATTTTCTACCATCTGGCGGTGTTCTTCCCAGGTTGCCGCCAACCGTCCCGGATAATGCATGGAAATAGAACGGAAACGCAGCATCTGTTCCCGCAAATTATGAAGAATATCGACCAAACGCTGATTTCGGCTGGCATGGTACAAAATATCATGAAACCGGACATCCGCATCAACGATTTTGTCAAATTTATCATTGGCCATATATTCGTTAATTTCCACCAAAATGCGTTCCAAACTTTCTAATTCATCCGGCGTAATTCGTTCCGCTGCAAGACCAGCGGCCAATTCTTCCAAGGCCCCGCGAATTTCAAAAACTTGAGAAATATCCTTGAGGGATATATCTGCCACATAAGTACCGCGCCGCGGCACCATGACTACAAAACCTTCCAATTCCAGTTTGCGAATCGCTTCGCGTATCGGCGTACGGCTCACGCCTAATTCATCTGCCAGCTGAATTTCCATAAGCCGTTCACCCGGTTTTAATACGCCGTCTTTAATCGCCTGCCGCAATGCTTCACTGACAACATCCCGCAGCGGCTTATAGGCATCCAGCTGAATAGGTTCTAATTTATATTTCTTATTTTTCATACGATCTTCATTCACTCCTGACAAGTCTGCTGATATATACATCCATGGGTTGGGTACTTGCCGCATCCCGTATTTTATCATATAATTGCTGCCCATTTTCCTGCGGCGGCACAAGGGCAAAAACCGTCGGTCCGCTGCCAGCCATCAAGGGGCGCAGTCCGTATGTCCGCAAAAGAGTTCGACATGTTTCAATTAACGGTACATCCGGGATGACCAATTCTTCAAATGTATTGCCCATAGACGCTGTCAACATAGCAAAATTTTGCTGCTGTACAGCCTGCACGACGCGTTCTACGGCTACCGGCTTAATTTGTTCTGACTGGTCAAATAGTCCATACGCTTTACCGGTATACACGGGCACCTGAGGATGGATAATAATCACTTCCCATGCCGGCAGTGAAGGTAGTGGCTCCAGTTGATCTCCAATCCCTCTGCCGCGCTGGCTGCCGCTGCAAACGCAAAACGGAACATCGGCACCTAAAGCCGCCCCGATTTGACACAGCGCCTCTTGTGACAGCCCCAGCTGCCACAGCCGGTTCAGTCCTCTAAGAACAGCGGCACAGTCTGTACTGCCGCCGGCTAATCCGGCAGCAATAGGGATATGCTTATCTATATGTACGTGGGCGTATCGCCCCTGGCTGTATGGCTGCAGCGCTGCAAATGCTTTATATGCCAAATTGGATTCATCACAGCCAAGTTCTGGTACAGAACAGGTCAGCTGCCACTCTTCTGCTTCTTCCAGCTGGACAATATCATGCAGTGCAATCGATTGGAATACGGTATCAATGTCATGATACCCATCATCTCGTTTTCCTGTTATCGCCAATGCCAGGTTAATTTTCCCATAGCCAATTTCCTCTATCACACTGCATCCCCATCCTAAATACAAAATATATACTTCTATATTGAATTAAATTTTGCTTATGTTATAATGATGAAACAACTAGGATACAGCGCATAGTGTTCTCTGCCAAATATCCTGTCTCACTGCACATAGATACCATTGTGCCAATTTAAATTATACCGTTTTTTCTTTTATTTTACAATTGTTTCTGTACACCGTAGGAGCAAAGAAATTATGAAATCAAATCAAAAAACATCGTTAAAGAAATTCTCCATCCCGTATATCGCCTCGCTTATCGGCGGCCTGATTGTCGCGATTGGCATGAATGCCTTTTTTGTTCCCCATCATTTGCTGAGCAGCGGCATTGGCGGCATCGCTATCATGGCGTATTTTGCAACAGGATTTCCTATCGGCATTGGCATTTTTGTACTGAATATTCCAATTATGCTTGCCTGTTATAAATACATGGGGCGGCAATATACCATTCTAAGCATCGTCGGCACCGTATTATTTTCAGCATTAGTCGATGGGACGGCGTTTATGTCTGATTGGAATCTCATCAAAGATCCGATGATTTCCTGTGTCACAGGCGGCTTGGTATCGGGGCTGGGCTTTGGCATTCTCTACAAATATAACGGCAACAGCGGCGGCCTGGATGTCGTCGGCGCTATTGTCAAAAAATATTATTCTCTGGAAATGGGCAATGTTGTCATGGCAATCAATTCGCTGATCTTAGCAGCAGCCGCCTACATGTTTTCACTGGAAATGGCCGTCTTGACGTTTATTGGTTCGTATATTACAGCTTTTATTACCAACAAAGTCGTTATCGGCCTGAAACAGCGTAAATCCGTATTTATCATTTCCAACCGCTCTGATGACATTGCGCATTTGATTATGCGTTATGTCGGACACGGTGCTACGTACTTTTATGGTCAGGGCGCGTATACGATGCAGGACAAACGCATTATTTACGCAGCGATTAAGCTGACTGAAATCGCCAAGGTCAAAGAAATTGTCAACAAGATTGACCCGGGAGCTTTCATGATTATCAGTGATGCGTCAGAAGTTGTCGGCCGCGGCTTTACCGCCCCTTCCGTCAAATACCACACCTATCCCGGCGATTCACTGGCTATGCCCCATACGCGTAAAGCCATGCCTCCGGAAATGAAATAAAACAATTCTTCACCACAAAAAAAACAACAGGGCTGTCGTACGAAGCGACAAGCCCTGTTGTTTTTTTTGTGTTCTTAGTTTGCAGTCTGCATGTTATAAAAACGAAACTATCTTTTTAGCCTCTGCCCCGCAAACTGAAAACGATTGCAGAAAGAGAATGATATATAGTGGCGAAAACTTCATGAGATACTCGTTTTCTGTCTCTGCTGCTAATCGCTCTAATCTACAGCGTACAATTTTTCTATTCCCCCATCATCTATGTACACACGCTATTTTTGCCATATGTACCAGCATAGTCTCTTTAACTCGTATTGCGATTTCTCCTTGACTCTATCTTTTACATAATTTCACTAGTCTCAATCAAAAAAATCCCCTGTATCAGCTAACCAATACAGGGGGTATCAATTACTATGTAGTTACTCTTAGTGAAGGAAAATGCTTTGACCGACAAAGCATACAACACCAGCTACTACAATAAAGAGAATGAAGTAACCTACTACGTTCTTCATAATCGTGCTGGGAAGAATGCTGTCACGCAATTCTTTTGCTTTGCCTTCATCAACTTTATTGGCACTAATATATGCTTCCAAAGCCGGGGCAACAGCGCCTACGCCGATAGCAATACTCTGCGGGGAGAACATTTTGCCAATGCCTGCGCCGCCGGAGTTAGTAGCTGCCAGCCACAAGGACAAGAGCCCGCTGTCATACGAAGTCATACCCGTTGCTGCCATCTGTGTTGCAGCTGCCGTCTGCAGCGGCCCAAAGAGAACGTTCGCATTGGTACCGGAACCAGTAATAAAGGCACCCAACGCACCAACCAACGGAGCAAATGCCGGATAGAACGAACCCGTTGCAGCAACAAGAGCGTTTGCAATCGTAGCTGTCATGCCGCTGTACGTCATCAATTTAGCCGTAACAACAACAGCGATGATTGTAATATACGTAAATTTCAAGCCTTTAAATGTATTGCCTAATACACCAAGCATTTCGCCCAAGCCTGTCTTTTGAACAGCGCCGCCAATAAATGCGGAAAGGAAAATCATAATACCAGGCGTTGCAATCCAAACGAATGTGTACGGTTTAGCACCTTCACCCATGTAAATAGGAACGGATGTCTTGATAGAAGAAAGCGGTGCGTTAATAGCCGGGATCAGTTTAGAGGTAACGATTAACAGTACGAAAATCAAGATAAACGGCATCATAGCTGTAATGGCTTCGCCCGTCGGAACTTTACGAACTTCTGCGTCTACTTTGTATTCCGGATCGTTTGCCGGGAATACTTTAGCACATACAGCAATCGCACCCATGATGATGATGGACGGAACGATAACGGACAATTCCGGACCCATTGCCATGTTGATTCCCAATTCCGGTAAAGACAATGCCAACCCGGAAATTAAAGTAGGAATGAATACGCCTTTCAGTGCTTTCGGACCACCGCCCATAATCATAACAACAAAGAACGGGCTGATTGTGTTCAAAATGAACAGCTGAATAGCAATGAACTGACCTAAATGCACAGAATCCAAACCCGTCAAGGAAGCCAATGTCGTCGTCGGGATAGCAATCGAACCGAATGTTGTCGGTACGGAGTTGGCAACCAAACAAGCCAGGATAGATTTCAGCGGATGGAATCCAAGACCAACCATCATAGCTGCCGGAATAGCAACGGCAGTACCAAAACCAGCCATGCCTTCCATGAATGCGCCAAAGCCCCAAGCTAAGAGCAAGGACAAGATACGCATATCCGAGCTTACAGAAGTCAAAATCGTTTTGATAGTTTCCATCGCTTTGGTATGTACTACCAAGTTATACGTAAAAATAGCCGATGTGATAACCAGCAAAATCGGCCAAATTGCCAAGGCAACGCCTTCCAACGCCCCGGAGAGCATAATGCCCGATTCTTTGCCAAACGGAACAATAGCAACGATAAATGAAATAATAGCTGCAATCAAGCAGGCTTTCCAAGCCGGCACTTTTAAAATAGCCAATCCTACAATCAACCAAAGGAGCGGCAATACCGCAAGTAATACGTCCATAATCTACATTCACCCTTTCTTTTTTATACCTTATCTAATGTAATACCACGATTTCTTTCCCCTTCATACACCAAAGGGGCTTTTATTTAGACTCCTTTCTTTAATTTAGTAGTGTAAAGAACAACCTTTGTTATTATTATAATGCATTTTACGAATAAAGCAATATTCTATTCCATTATCGCAATAAAGTTTTTTATCCATTCTTTTTTATCATCGAATACAGCAATTATGCTTAAAATGTTTAGATATTTACACTAGAATGCTTAGATTCCAGTCGTATTTATCAAAAACAGTATTTATCCGCACTAACTTGTTTTTATCAATTTTTCATATATATTTTCTTTATATTCTACAAAGGTATGAGTCGGCATTATGCATGCATTTATATCTATGTTTTCATCTCATACTAAATAAATTCATACAAATACGTAAAAATATGGTATAATAAATGCAATCCGGAAGTTCTTTCAAAACGTACGGAAATGAATCTACGAGGAGGACATCTCATGGCAGTAATTACAAAAGATACGGGTATTATCGCAGCAGTTCAAAAATATCCGCAAATCATTGAAATTTTCCAGCAGTATGGTCTGGGTTGTGTAGGCTGCATGGCCGCTCATTTTGAAACAATCGGCGAAGGTGCCGGCGCACACGGCATTGATGTAGATGCACTGATTGCAGACATCAATGACTGCATTGCTGATAAAGAAGACTAATTTCTTATTTTAAAAGAGCTGTAAGAGAAGGAATTGTATTTTCTATTCTCTTGCAGCTTTTTTGCATACGACACGGCTGCCTGCTCAATCATCACTGGCAAGCTGCAGCATCAAAAAAATCGGATCCAGTATATACTGGGTCCGATTTTTTTACAAAAACTATAATATTGCACGTTCTTATGCAAGAATATCCTGCTTATTTTACTTTTTCAAACCGATAGGTTTGTTCTGCACGGGGGTATTTTGCCTTGTCGACTTCACTCATAAAATCTTTGAGCGGACGCGCATACGTTTTCATCGTATCTTCCAAGGCTTTATAAATAACAAATTTTTCGCCTGTTTCTGTATGTTCTGCAATCGTAATAATTTGATAGGTCTTGTTTTTGAAATGATGCCAAATTTCATTAGCTTTTGGTAATTCTCTCATAGTATGTTTTTTCCCTCCTAAATATGATAACCTGCTGTGTATTCAACACGACATGCTGAATGCTGCTTGCTATTATACCACACAATGCTAAAAAAATGTCAGAGATGTAAAAAAATTTTTCTTCTTCATCAAAAATTCCAATGCCATTGCACCCGTCTATTTTGCCATCGCGGCGATAGACTGTTTGGCCTGTTCGATGTTAATGCATTTACATTCTTTTTCCGCTACATCTACTCCTAATCGCTGTTTCGCTTCTTTTTTAATATATTTATACAAGCCATTAGGAAAATCCGGGACAGTCGTCGTCACGCCGCGCGGAAAAACAGCTTCCCGTTCTAACGTATACTTGTCCGGATACAGCCGTGTCGCCCGCGGATGGTACATATCGACATACAAATAATCAACAAATTTTCCGCTCACATTCACCAGTTCAAACATGTCAATCAAACCAATCGTCTTTACTTTATGAAAAAAGACCATGGAACCGGTACTGCGCAGCCGCAGACGTGATAAATAGGTCAATTCGCCAAAGGGTCCATTCACAGGAATGGGATTGGTAATATCATGTCCAAATCGCCCAGACGCACCGCTGATGACATCACAGTCTTCGCCGGCTTCTACTTTTTCTTTGAGTGACGGCGGCAGCGTTTGATTTTGCAGTGCAGCGGAATTAAACAACTGCAGCGCGTCATCATACATTTTTTCACTGCGCGTCTGATTCATTTCTTTACTAAAAAAATTTTCAAACAATCCCATGATGATACCCTCCCAAAGCCGGACACGGCTTATTTGTCTATTATTATACCATAAAAAACAACCTGACGACGAGATGCAGCCGTCAGATTGTTTCTATGAATACATAAGGAGAGGTTAGATATTGATTTCGTTTTTTTCGCGGTAAATAATCCATTCTGCAATATTATTGGCATGGTCGGCCATGCGTTCTATATATTTGACGACCAGCACAAAGGCAATATAATCGCGGGAATGTTCAGGATGCGCCGTAATTTCCTGGGAAATCACTTCCATCAGATGATTAAATGACATATCGACAATATCATCTTTATCTTTCATCAATTCGGCTTGTGTACTGTCTTCGCCTTGATAAAAATCAAGGACATCGCTTACCATGGAAGACATAACGCCGTACATTTCTTTCAGCCCGTCAGGAATCGGCACATTATGATGCGTCTTTTCCAAATGCATCACATAATGACAGATATCTGCACAATGGTCTGCAATGCGTTCCAAGTCCGATAAAATTTTCAACGTAGCCATCAGACTGCGCCAATCCGAAGCCGCCGGACTTTGGAGCATGCTGATATTCAAATCCTTACGCATGCATTCTTTGACGAGACTGTCTATTTCATCATCGCCTTTATATACGGTATCAGCCAGCTCTACATCCAAATTTTCCAAGGCTTTCCAAGATTTTTCAATGGCTGCTTCTATTTTGATTCCTAAGGTCGTTACATCTTTATTTAGTTCTGCAATGGCCTTTTCATAATTGCTCAACATCGTTGCTGCAGGCCTCCTCTATTAGCCAAACCGGCCGGTAATATATTCTTCCGTTTTCGGATTCGACGGATTGGTAAACATATCTACAGTATTATTGTATTCTATTAATTCACCTAACAAGAAAAAGGCTGTCTTGTCAGAAATACGGCGTGCTTGCTGCATGCTGTGCGTTACAATAACAATCGTATAATTGTCTTTAAGCTCTAATGCCAGGTCTTCAATTTTTTGTGTAGAAATCGGGTCCAAGGCCGATGTCGGTTCGTCCATCAAAATAACGGACGGATTAGCAGCCAACGTTCTGGCAATGCACAACCGCTGCTGCTGCCCGCCGGAAAGACCTAACGCGCTTTTATTCAGGCGGTCTTTCATTTCATCCCAGCAAGCCGCTTGACGCAGACTTTTTTCTACAATTTCTTCCAATTGTTTTTTATTGGAAATACCTTGAATTCGCGGGCCGTAAGCAACGTTTTCAAATACGCTCTTAGGAAACGGCGTAGGCTGCTGAAATACCATGCCGACACGGTACCGCAGTGCCAGCGGATCTACTTCCTTAAATATATCTTTCCCTTCAAAAAGGATTTTGCCGTTGACACGGCAGCCTTCTACCCAGTCATTCATGCGGTTCAGCGTCTTTAAAAAGGTCGATTTGCCGCAGCCTGACGGGCCGATTAATGCTGTAATTTCATGTTTTTTAATTTTTAAATTGATGTCTTTCAACGCTTGTACTTTGTCATAAAACAAATCCATGTGGGAAACATCAAACGTGTATTCTATATTTTTTGTATCTTCCATTGCATTCACCTTGACAGCATCTGCTGTTTTCTCTTTTTTGGCAGATACGGCCCCAAAACCGGCCAACGTCGTTGTCATTTCAGCCATTATCTGTTACCTCCCATTTTCTTATCCAGACGGTAGCTCAAATACCGTGCAGCTAAACTAAATACTACGACGAGAATCATCAAAATAGCCGAAGAGGCTGCTGCCTGCTGCGCTGCATCGGCATGCAGTGCTTCTGTACGAAGAGCCCAAATGTGAAGCGCCAGCGTTTCACCGGGGCGAAATGGATTCAGCGGGCAGGATGATGCCGTAATATCCCAGTTTTCCCAATCAATATCCGTAGACATGCCGGCTGTAAACATCAGTGCAGCCGCTTCGCCAAATCCACGGCCGGCGGCCATAATCAGCCCTGTCATAATCCGTGGAAAACATGCCGGCAGGAGAACTCTCCAAATGGTCTGCCAATGCGAAGCACCCAACCCCAAACTGCCGTTGCGGTAGCTGTCCGGCAGGTTGCGCAGGGCATCTTCTGTAACAGAAGTCACTAACGGCAATGTCAAAATAGATACGGCCAATGAGCCGGCAAATAAGTTCCACTGCGAGCCTGTCATAACAATAAACACCAAATACCCGAATAACCCGACTACGATAGACGGCAGGGAAGCCAGTGTTTCGACGGCCATGCGGACCCAATGGGTCATTCTGCCTTTTTTAGCGTATTCAGCCAAATAAATGCCTGCCGGAATCCCCGTAATCGTACTGGCAATTAATGCCAGAAATACTAAGTACAGGGTATTGAAAAACATGTTGCCCAAACCACTGCCGGAAAAAGACAGCATCGACAATGTCATGCCGCTGAATCCCTGAATGACAACAAACGCAATAAATGCGACAAGGAGGATGACGGCAAAACCGGCACCGCCAATAAAAAGATTGGTCATAAAGCGATCCATACGCTTTTTATATTGGACGCGAGACATCATTACTGGTTTCCTCCTTTAATACTGCATGCTGCATTGAGCTGATGAATGAGGAAAATAAATAAGAACGACAAACAGAATAAAATCAGTGCCATCGTCCACAAGGCCGCACTGTATTCGCCGCCTTCCATGGCGCCGCCCATATCAGCAGAAATAGCCGTTGTCATGGTGCTGGCCGGTAAAAACAGCGATGTCGGGAACACTTTCATCTGGCCGATAACCATAGCGACTGCCAACGCTTCCCCCAAAGCGCGGGCCAGACCCAAAATAATGCCTGTAAAAATGCCGCCTTTAGCAGCTGGCAGGACGACGTGGGCAATCGTTTCCCACCGTGTAGCGCCTAAGCCAAAAGACGCTTCACGCCAAGCCTGGGGAACAGCTGCCATCGCATCGGCGGCCATCGTCGTAATCGTAGGAAAAATCATGACAGCCAATACAATTCCTGCCGCTAATACAGAAAAGCCAAAGGGCATAGGAAAAATGCTGCGTAAAAACGGAATCAATACTGTCATGCCGACAAAGCCGTAAACAACAGACGGAATGCCTGTAAACAATTCGATAGCCGGCTGAATAAGACGCCGTGTCCTCGGAGTGGCAATTTCTGTCATAAAAATAGCAGATGCTATACTAAACGGCAGCGTGATGATTAAAGCCAGGGCACACGTGACGAGCGAGCCGGCTACGTACATACCGGCACCGACTTGGCCGCCGCCTTCTGCCGTATCACTCGGATTCCACTGACCGGAAAACAGAAATTCCGTAATGCTGTGTCCAAACTGAAAAAATGTATCTGTTCCTTTAAGAAAGAGAAAGGCCCCAATGAGAAACGGCACCAGTGCCATACCGATGCCGCATATTGTAATGAAGGTCCGGGCTGCTTTCTCATTACGGTGGGCTTTGATGACCGCCGCATCGATTGCATTCATTACTTGTCCCTCCAACGATTAGTGAACTTCTTTAGTCTGCATTTTGGAACTTACGCCATAGCCAAGTTCTTCAATCCGTTTGCCGTATTCATCGCCAGTAACGTATTCCAAGAAAGCTTTGACGGCTGCTTTTGGTTCCTTGCTTGTATAAATGTGTTCATAACCCCATACGCCGTATGTGCCGCTGTATGTATTTTCCAGCGACGGTTCTACACCGTCGATAGCAACAGCATCTACAGATTTGTCATTGATAAGGTACGGCAGTGCGACATAGCCAATAGCACCTGGGTTTTGTGCTACGCTCTGAATCAAGATACCGGAGTTATCTGTTTCCAACGATTTATTGTCTGCTTCTTCTGCACCGTTGATTGCATATTGTTTGAAGAGAGCTCGAGTACCCGATGTTTTCGGGCGGGTTACTAAGACGATCGGTATGTCCTTACCGCCTACATCTTTCCAGTTGGTTACTTTAGCTGTGAAAATATCAGCCAGCTGCTGCCGTGTCAAGTTTTTGACGCCAACATCTTTATTAACAATCGTAGCTACTGTCATAACACAAACTTTGTGGTCTACTAATTTTTCAGCTTTTGCTTTATCCAACTTGGTTTCAGCCGGTACATCCGAATTGCCCATATCGACAGAACCGTCAGAAACTTGTTTGAGGCCTGTGCCGGAGCCGCCTGCATTTAATGTAATCGTTACATCTTTATTATTGACTTTGAATTTTTCAGCGGCATCTTTGACCAGCGGCAGCAATGCCGATGAGCCAGAGCCCGTGATACTGCCTTTGACAGCAGCCTGTTTGTCGCCGCTGCCTTGCTGGCTGCCGCAGCCGGCTGCACCCAATACCATCATAGCGGCCATCGCTGTGAGTATAACTTTTTTCAATTTCATTCTAAATCCTCCTTTAATAACTATCCTTGTGTCGTTTTCTTTCAAGTACAACCTTATCCTATCAAGTGTATGTAAGTTTCTTATGTAAACAATGTAAAGTTTTGTAAAATATTTCTGCAAAAGAAAAAAGACGCCTGTATTAGACGTCTTTTGGTTCGGCCGGTAATTGAACCGTAATGGTCGTACCTGTATTCTCTTTGCTTTTTAACGTAATCGTGCCGTGATGGCGTTCGGCTATATGCTTGACAATGGATAATCCCAAGCCGCTGCCGTTTATCTTCTTGGAACGACTGGAATCAGCACGATAAAATCGTTCAAAAACTCGTTTTTGCTTGTCCTCAGGAATACCGATACCCGTATCCTGTACGGTGAAGTAAATCGTATTTTCTTTTTTCCGCAGGCTGACATACACATGTCCTCCCGGCAAATTGTACTTGACTGCATTATCAATCAAATTCATTGCCATTTCCCGCAGCAGTCCCTTATTTCCTATAAGGAGTACATCTTCCATGGTGCAGTGAATCGTCACCTTTTTTTCTATCAGTACGGGTTCCATGAATTCTACAATATCCGCAACGATTTTTTTCAGCGAAACCGGTTCATCTTCTCCTGTTTCCCGGTGTTCTTCAATTCGCGTCAAATGCATGATTTCTTCAATCATGCCCAGCAGCCGTTTTGCTTCTTTTCGAATCAAGGTGCCAAAATGTACGACATCATCATTGGTTTGAAACAGACCGGCTGACAATACTTCAGCAAAACCGCTGATGGACGTAAGCGGCGTTTTTAGTTCATGAGATACATTGGATGTAAATTCACGCCGCAGCTGTTCTCGGTGTTCCTGTTCGGTAATATCATCAATAATAAATAAAATGCCGTAAAATTCATCCTCTTTATATACGGACTGAACGGTTAATTGATACAATAAATGGTCGCGGCCTATTTTTTCTTCAAACACCGTATCCGAATGTTTATGAGCATGTATCTGCTGCCACGACGCTTCCGGCAGCAACGGCTCCAACGCCTGTCCGATACACGAAAAGCCTTCTTTTTCATGTAAAATCGTTCTGGCACATTGGTTCATCCCCAAAATCCGATAGGTATCATCGGTAAGGATGACTCCTTCCTGCAGATTTTCCATCATCATTCGAATGATGTTGCGTTGTTGTTCCAAGCTGTGAATCGTTTCTTTAATGACTTTGCTCTGCGCTACAATTTTATCCACTAACGGCCGCAGTTCCGGGTCCACAGTGATGTTTTCCTGCCGTTCCATGCTGTCCGGATCTCGCAGCTGCCGCATCAGCAGGACCGTCTGCCGCAGCGGATTCAGCAGGCTGGCCGTCAGCATACGCGAAGCTTTGACACATCCCAGTGCCGCCAGCAGCAAAAGCACGATGACGACAGGAAGCAGTGATAAAAAGTGAGCGTACATGGTATCTCGTTCCATGCTGATTCGCAGGATGGTTCCATCAGGCATTTTTTCAGCCGTATAATACAAAGCACGTGACAACGTAGAAGAATCTCGAACCGCACTGCCATATCCCTGCTGTATCGCTTCCTGCACTTCCGGCCGGGCCAAATGATTTTCCATTTGCCCTTGATAGTCTGACTCAAATCGTACTGTTCCATCTGGATTAATCCAAGTGATTCGTATGTTTCCGCTGCGTTCTGCCGCTATTTGCCGCAAATAGTCTTCCGGCTGGTCCGTATGCTGAATGGACTGTGCCATAACGGTCAACGCTACTTCCATTTCTTCTGCCGCCTGCCGCTGCATAGCCCGCCAAAACAGCCAGCTGGAAATGACGATGGTCACGGCCATGCAGGCAAATCCCAGCGTCAGTAAGCTTATATATATTTTTCGTCTCATATATTGCCGCCAATCACGTAGCCTACACCGCGGACAGTCCGGATAATATGCCCTCCGTCGCCAAGTTTCTGACGCAGGCTTTTAATATGCATATCAATCGTACGGCTTTCTCCTTCGTACGTAAATCCCCAGACGGCTTCCATAATTTGTTCTCTTTTGAGCACGATGTCTGTATTCACCAGCAAATACCGCAGCAGTTCAAATTCTTTTACCGTTAAATGGCATACTTCGCCATCGACAGTGACGATATGCTTTTCACTGTCCAACGTAACTGGCCCAAACGAATATATATTTTTTTCCGTCTGCTGGGGTTTGCTGCGCCGCAGCACGGACCGAATGCGGGAAATGAGTTCTACAATACCAAAAGGTTTGCAAACGTAATCATCGGCTCCGCCGTCCAGCCCTTTTACAATATCATATTCACTGGTTTTGGCCGTCAGCATAATAACCGGCATTGTTTTTAATTGATTGTCTTTTCTAATTTTTTCTAATATCTCGGTACCGCTTTCACCGGGAAGCATAATATCCAATAAAATCAAAGACGGTGTCTTTTTTTCCATGCCCTGCCAAAATTCTTTGCCGTCGGCAAAAGTTTCTACTTCAAAATCCTGGCTTCGCAGCGCATAGCCTACGAGCTCGCGTATATTTTCATCATCTTCCACACAATAAATTAATGGCATTGGTAGTTCAACCTCTTTTCATCGTATAGATTCTTACCTATATTATACCTGTAAACACCTGTAATACCTATGTATGTTATGTAAAAAGTATGTAAAATAAAAAAGCTGCAACAGCATGGCGGCAGCCATCGCATATTACAGCTTTTCTCTCAGTATTCATCTAGTCAAAATCTTTGGCTCTGAGCTTAACTTCCCAGCTTTTATCAACTTGTTTATACGTAATGACAGCAACGAACGAATGCAAATCCCGAACCCAGGTGTAATTTCTGTCTGAAATATCACGGGTATCCAAGTTTTGAGCAAGCGTAAAAATAAAGGTGTCCCGCGGCGTCAATACATAGCCAAGGGATAATCCTTTTTGTCGGGGATCGTCAAGCGTATCGAACCGATAGGGCGTATAGCCGCTGACATTGTGCTTCTTATACCAGATGCTGGCCCACATATGGTCATTAATACCCTGATTGACAATCACGCCGCTATAAGGGTCACGCCGTTCTGCATCTTGGATGGAATACCAATCCCGACGGTACCCGGCAAAAAACCGAATGTTGGCTTGCTTCCACAACGGCAGCGGCACATGGGTAATTTCTGTACGATACCCTTTATGCGTACCCGTGCCAACGCCGTCTTCAGACCAACGGCCCCAGTTAGCACTGCTGTCCACATAAATGCCTGTCGTTCCCAAATGAAGCCGCGGCGCAAAGTATTCCAATTCCGGCCATTTAGTAGCCCAAATATTATCGTCATTATCTGTACTTTCTTCTTTGCTGTATCCAAAGCGGAATGTCCCTATCTTGGTATCTTTCGCCAGACGAACAGATGGCTTCAGTCCATGTTTGGACGTCAAGATGTATTCTACATCCAAATGCAAATCTCCGTTGTCATTCATGGGGAAATCCGCATAGCCATGCAGGCCAAACCCATCGGCTTTCGTATACGTAGGACGGGGGAACAACGTAAACAGCCAAGATTTCGTTTTTCCTGCGTTATCCAGTCTTCCTTCATAATGGCCGTACGTAAAGAGACAGATATGTTTAAACCACAGTTTTGTATTTTCTGCCGTAAATTTGTTGCCCGGATACACACGGATGTCATCGCCGGTTAAATAATAGTCCGGCGTCTTAGCTACGGCATGCGGCGTTGTAATCAGCCCGTGTTTTAAATAGTACGTGCCGTCCAGCATTTCTGCATCGGTGCCGCGTATATAATAATTAGGCCCCATAAACCCTTCTACAGAGCGCAGCGTTGCACCGCCTGTCGTACTGCTGTAGGTCATGTCGGTACCCGTAAAGGCATTGTCTCCCGTAAGATATACATAATCGCCCGCAGTATGGTATACCTGTGTTTTGGTATTGCCTTCTATATAGTGTGCATGGATTTCATCCATGCCCTGCCGTAAATCCACATTGCCGCGGCCTTGTACATACCCGTCTTTTCCGCGCATCATCATAGAATCGGCTGCAACGTGTATGGGCTGCGTCGGCAGGACAACATCTTTCTGCTGCGATGCTTTATCCAAATCTACTGGAACCACCGCTGTCTTTTCCACAGGGATTTTCATTGCCGTTTCCGTATGCAATTGTTTTGCCGTATGTCCTGTTTGAACCGTCCCATCGGCTGCCATAATAGAAAATGGCACCAATGCAGCCAACACAGAAACAGCCCACGTTCTATTCATGTACGTCACCTATCGTCTGTTCATCTGCAGCAGCGGTCTGCCCATGATAGGCTGTCGTATCCGCCTGTTCTGCTGCAGCCGTGCCGTCAGCATGCGCCGTATCAGATAAATCAACAGGCGTAACATCACCATGATATCCCGTCACGCTGGCATCATCCGTGACAGCCGACGGTACAACTACACCACTGGCAGCCATATTCGCTGTTTTTAAATTTTCAATCGTACCATTTTGTTTAAAGCCTACAACTTCCGTATCTTTTGCCGTTTCTGCATACATGGTCGTACCGACAGGGAGATTTACTTCATTGCCATGAACAAATAAACCGCCTACCAGGCCTACAGGCCCTAAAATAATCGCGCCAGCTGCTGAAGCACCTACGGCGCCGGCTGTCCGTTTGTATTCTTCCTTGGTTTTTTCACCGACAGTCAAATCAACCGGTGTGCTGTCTGCTGCCCGTACGGAATGGAATGTAATTTCAATCTTGCCGTCTTTGCCGAATCGGCCTGACTTGCGGGCTTTCGTAATCGTTCCTGTCGCTTCCATACCGCGCGGAATGACGACAACACCGTCAACAACAACATCATCTAACACGGCAAAACGCACCGTATCTCCTTCTTGCGCCGTCTTCGAATCTAATGCTTCCAACGTTTTCATAGAAACAATCGTCGATGCCGGAATCAATGTTTCCTGAGAAATGTATTTTTTATTTCCCAGCATACTGTACCGCAGTGACTGAATACGGCTAATCAATGAACCGGATTGTACTTTGCCGTCAATTCCTTCTTCCAAGGCACCAACACGCGTCAAAATAGGTTCGTTCGTAATTTGGCCGGAATACTGCCACTGCATCAAGTTGGTAGCTGCTAAAAGGGACAAATCAGAACCCGTATTGCCATATACATCTTTATATAACGTGTTCGTTTTATCCTGCAGACTGCCTGCTACCGTAGATTTGCCATTCAGCAATTTATCTAAGGCTGCTACACGGTCATTCAACGAACCCGTCTGGGTCGTACCATACACCGTTGTTTCTACTTTATCTGCTTTTTCCAAAATTGTATAATCAGCCGCACTGACAGCCATCGACCCGCATAACGCAATCACAGCCATCAATCCTGCCATTTTTTTCTTCCACATTCAGAATTCCTCCTTATATTTTAAAACACTATTAATGTATATAAAGGATAGTCGTATTCATCTTTCATACTTAGTAATATTATATATAACTAAGTATGAAAAAGCAACTCTGCTGTATCGCCGCCTGTCCTCACCGTATAGGGTATCTTTTCTCAAAATTTTTACAAAATCCCCTTGCTTTTACAAATCGTGTCTGTTATAATAAGAGCATAACAAATAAAGATTATTTGTTGATACTAATTAATATTCAATTTCACTTTGAAAATGATATATCCAATTTTAGGAGGTAATGAATGATGAAAAAATTTGTATGCGGTATCTGCGGTTATGTTTATGAAGGTACGGAAGCTCCGGAAAAATGTCCACAGTGCGGTGCTCCCAAATCTAAATTCACAGAATTAAAAGAAGGCGTAAAAGAATACGCTGATGAACATAGAGTTGGCGTAGCCAAAGGCGTTGACGAACGGATTTTGGAAGGCTTGCATTTGAACTTCACCGGCGAATGCTCTGAAGTAGGCATGTACCTCGCAATGAGCCGTGTTGCTGACCGTCAGGGATATCCGGAAGTAGCAGAAGCTTACAAACGCATCGCATTCGAAGAAGCTGAACACGCTGCAAAATTTGCTGAACTTCTCGGCGAAGTCGTAACAGATGATACAAAGACCAACCTTGAAATGCGTGCTGCTGCTGAACAGGGCGCCTGCGCTGGTAAAAAAGAATTGGCTACATTGGCTAAACAGCTCAACCTCGATGCTATTCATGATACAGTTCATGAAATGGCAAAAGATGAAGCTCGTCACGGCCGTGTATTTGATGGCTTGCTCGCTCGTTACTTTGCAAAATAAGAAATAGGTATACTGTATAGTATGTAAAAAGAGGCTGTCGCACAAAGCGACAAGCCTCTTTTTTGTTTGTAGTTGACAGTTTATAGTTTGTAGTATTGATGTCACAGAGCAAAAGCATGTTTAGTTCTACACATCAAGCTTAAATTTTTTAGAAAAGGATGTCGCATGATAACGAAGCATTTCATGCGTCAATTCCTTTTTATATGTCTGCTACACAGTCTATGGTATAATATAGGCAGAATAAGCAGAAAATTTCTTAGAAAGGAGTTTTTTTTTATGACTCACCCGTTTTTCTCCCGTATATGCACGCTGCTGGCCGTATGCATGATTCCACTGGCAGCATCTGCAGAAAATTACGATACGTGGAAGGATTCGACCTATGCCTTCTCTTCCGTGCACAAACTGTATGTTGATACCTTAGACACTTCGCAGATACAAACAGATACACCCATGAAGGTCTACCGTCTGAAAGAAGATTTTCAGAAAAAAGCTAGGGCTGTAAAGGGCATTTCCGTAGTGATGCCTGCGTTGGAAGCGCCTGCGCCGCCAGCATTACGCCAAAAAGCAGCTAAAAAAGAAACAGCAAAAAAAGCAACGCCTATTCCCCAGTCTGTAGAAATCAAACACGCTGCTGCCAGCGACCCGGCAGCCGGTTTGCCGCCCGACACGACGACACCTGCCGAAATGGTTAAATCCGATACTGCAGCAGCAACAGCAACGGCTGTGTCTGAGACATTGCCGTCCCCTGCGCCTGTCGTAATTCCACAGGCTGCTATGGACGCCAACGCAGATGCATACATCACGGCACAGCTTCTGACATATCATGTCGGTACAGGGCTTATTCCGGCTCACACTGAATGGAATTCCTATTCGGTCCGCGATGTGTATTATGACAGCGACGGCCATCCCCATTGGTTTTATCATGATGTGTCGTATCCGGTCTATGTGCCGGATGCCTACGTCCCTATGGCAACCGTCCGCGTTCGCTTTGCCGTATATGATGTAAAAACAGGCAAGCTCGTTTTTTGTAGTGAAGACATGCGCACGCGGGGTTCCTCCGATGATTTGCGCGGCGTATACAACCGTATTATTGACCGTTTTTTCAAAAATCTAAAAAAAGAAATAAAAGGCTAATCTAATCAAACAGGGCTGTGACAAAATGAAAATTCGTAGTTCATTTCGTCACAGCCCTGTTATTATGCCGTTTTACGTGCATCGTCTGCAGCATTGCGATTCATTATAGCTGCAGTTCCCATGCCCCCATTAATACCAACGTGTCATAGGCAAATCGTTTTTCGTTCCTTTGGTCATCAAAATCTGATGCAAATCAATATTGCCAATATAGAACGATACTGCGCAGCCGCAGAGATACAAATCCCACATCCGGACAAATTCTTCACCTTTATCTGCTGCAACTGTATCGCGTACTCCCTGGAAATTATGATACCAGCACATTAACGTCTTATAGTAATGGCGGCGCAGGCTTTCAATATCAATTACCTGGAAGTCGTTGTCATAAGCCAGGCTGACAATTTCCCGCAGCGACGGCAGCGTACCGCCTGGGAAAATGTATTTACGCATCCACGGATTGCCTACGCTTTCATCATGACCGCTGATATAGTGCAGCAAGAACATGCCGCCGTCTTTCAGCAGCTGTTCCGCCGTTTCCATATACAAGCCGTAATTGGAACGGCCTACATGTTCCAGCATGCCAACACTAACAATACGGTCATACTGCCGTCCTTCGTCTACCAGATCACGATAATCAATCAAATCAATCTGTACCTGGCCCTGCAGTCCCAGCTTTTCAATGCGTTCCTGGCCTTTTTTCCACTGTTCTTTACTCAGCGTGCAGCCATATCCTTGAATACCGTACTTTTTAGCCGCTTCGATTAACAAATAGCCCCAGCCGCAGCCAATATCCAAGAGGCTCATGCCCTTTTCCAAGTGCAGTTTTTCCAAAATATAGTGAACTTTGTTGTGCTGCGCCTGTTCCAGCGTATCATCATCGTGTTTAAAATACGCACAGGAATAGCTCATGGACGGATCCAGCCACATAGAATAAAAATCATTGCCCAAGTCATAGTGGGATGATACCTGTTTTTTCTGGGCAGATTTAGATTCTGATGTATATAAAATACGTCCCAACGCGCTTTTATCCAAGGAAAATTGGCTGGTCTGGCTTAAAATGCACTGCAGTGCCGTAAACAAATCGCCTTCAATTTCCAAATCTTTGCGCATATATGCTTCGCCCAATGCCAGCGACGTCGAAGACAATAATTCCTTTTTCGGTATATCTTTGTTGATGCGAACATGAAATAACGGTTCGCCTTCTCCAATCGTGTATGTTTTGTTATGAAGTTCAACGGTAAAACAATGTTTATCAAACCGACGTAAGTAATGAATTAAAAAATTATCCAAAATATGCAACATAATACAAATCTCCTAATTTTATATTTTTAATCTCGCTGTACAGCGCCGCAAACCGTATTTTCCAACACCATCATCGTCGTCACAGCACCTACACCGCCGGGAACCGGCGTAATCGCACCGGCAACCTGTGATACTTCATCAAATGCCACATCGCCTACGGTTTTGCCGTTCATGCGATTGATGCCCACATCAATGACAATCGCACCAGGCTTTACCATATCCGCCGTAACCAAACCGGCTTTTCCTGCCGCGGCGATTACGACATCTGCCCGTTTCGTCAGGGATTTTAAATCCCGCGTCCGCGTATGGCAGTGCGTTACCGTCGCATTGCGTCCCAAACACAGCTGTGCCAGCGGTTTGCCTACGACATTGCTGCGGCCAATAATCGCTACTTCTTTGCCAGTCAATGAAATGTGATAGTAATCTAAAATCGCAATAACAGCTCGCGGCGTGCAGGGAATAAAACCAGGTCTTCCCGTAAATAAACGGGCCGCACTGCTGTCCGTCAGCCCATCTACGTCTTTGTCCGCATCAATACAATTCAGAATCCGCTGTGTATCTACATGAGCCGGCAACGGCATCATCGGCAAAATGCCAAAGACAGCAGGCCGCTGGTTCAGTGTGTGAATCAACGCCATTAATTCTTCTTCGGACACAGACGTATCCCGATGATAAATTTCTGCTGTCAATCCGACAGAATGAGCCACTTTCTGCATAGACTTCGCATACATGGCAGACGGCTTATCTTCGCCCACTAAAATAATAGCCAGTTCCGGCTGCACATTTTTTTCCTGCCATGCTGCCAGCCGGCGTTCTACCTGCTCGCGATGAAAAGCGGCTACTTCTTTACCACATAATAGCTGCACATACATTCCTCCTAACGCATAAATGTTACTTTTACATTACTGCCGGGGGCCGCATACGTACCTGCCGGCGGGTCTTGATGTACGGCACGGCCAGTGCCATTAGGTACAAAGCCAAGATTTGCGCTGTCCAGCCAATCATTGACTTCGCGAGTATCCCAGCCCATAAACGAAGGTATCAATATACCGTCGCTGTTATGCTGCATTGCCGGAATGACATGCTGCTTTTCCGGTGCTTCCTTGGGAAGCTGCGCCAGCTGCCGTTCTATAGGCTGGGATGGCCGTATTCCTTTATAATGAACAATTTCCGTTATCATGTCTTTAAATACAGGGGCCGCAACCTGAGCGCCATAAAATACACCGCTGGGGTTATCTACGACAATCAAAACGACATACTGCGGATCTTCCAACGGGCCAAAGCCCATAAAGGAAGCAATATACTGCCCTTCTGCATAGCCGGCCCGTCCATGGTTAATTCGCTGAGCCGTCCCTGTTTTCCCGCAGAACGTATATCCGTCTACTTTAGCACTTTGGCCGCCGCCGGAATTAATTTCTTCTGACAGGATTTTGCTAATTGTCTGCGCTGTGTTTTCACTGATAGGCTGGCCGACTTCTTTGGGTTCTGTCTTTTCATATACAGAGCCGTCCGGATTATCAATTTCCTTGACCAAAAACGGCTTCATCATATGCCCTTTATTGGCAAGCGCGCCAAATGCCTGCACCATCTGCAGCGGCGTGACAGCAATACTCTGTCCAAACGACATGGCAGCCACATCAACAGGGCTCATAGTTTTAGGGTCAAACAAGATGCCTTCTTGTTCACCCGGCAGTTCAATGCCCGTGGCCTTGCCAAAGCCAAACCGTTCTGCATATTCGGTCATCGTTTCGCCGCCAGTCGTCAGCCCCAATTCAACCATGCCCGTATTAATCGAAAACTTTAATATTTCAGTCAGCGTCACATTTCCCAGGCCTTGTTTATCCCAGTTATAAAACGTTCTGTCAGCTACCTGAATGTGCCCTACGTCATGATAGACGCGGTGAATGTCCCATTTTCCTGAATCAACAGCTGCGGCTGCCATAATCGGTTTAAACGTTGAGCCCGGTTCATACGTATTAACGACGGCTCTGTTTTTATATTTATCTGCATTGCCTTTATAGTATTCATTCGGGTCAAAATTAGGACGGCTTGCCATGGCCAATATTTCCCCTGTTTTGGGGTCCATAATAATAATAGCGGCCCCTTCCGGTCGATTGCGCTGCATGACGTTGTCCAGGCTTTTTTCAGCAATATACTGCACCGTACTGTCAATGGTCAGCTGCACAGCTCGTTCTTTATCAGGCAGAATGCGTTCCAAAACGGAGTTAAAAATAGGGATTTTATTGGTATCTGTCCGCAGCAGCTGTGTCTGCCGGCTGCCTCTGATTTTTTTATCCAACACCAGTTCCAGGCCTTCCATGCCTTCGTCGTCTTTATTGACAAATCCCAAAAGCTGCGACGCCAGTGAACCGTTCGGATATAAGCGATGATTTTCCTTGCGGAATTGAATGCCTGTCAGCTTCTGGTCTTTGATGACTTTTTTTACCTCGTCCACTTTGTCGTGGTCCATCATTTCTTCCAGCCAGACAAACCCCGTATCTTCCTGCAGCCGGGCTTCAATTTCCGGTTCTTTGATTTTTAAATACGGTGCCAAGATATGGGCTATTTCCTGCGGTGATTTCGTAATCATTTTCGGATCGGCATACAACGACTGCGCTTCTTCACTAATGGCCAATATCTTGCCGTTTCTGTCATAAATCGTACCGCGCGGTGACTGCAGCACGCGTTTATTGACATTTTGTGCTGCTGACTTTTGCAAATACTCTTCATACTTTACTACTTGCAGCCAAACCATGCAAAGTACCAAAAATGCAGAAAGGATACAAAATCCTTTCTTGCAGTTTCGCATTCTGTGCCGGAATGTGCGCTGTTGTTTCTCCTTATCGGTCATCATGATTTCTTTCTCCATTATGACGTGCATACCACTTCTCTGCTGCCGCTGCCAGGGTATCGGCATCATTAGCCAGATCTTGGTTTTGTACCCGCTTCAATAATACGCGCAGACAGTCACCGGTCTGCCGCTGGCATATGCCGGGAATTCGTTTATCATACTGCAAATCCTTGGTGCTGACGGGCATGTTGGCAGCCAAATCTGCCATGTATTCTCCAAAAGAAACAGTCCCGCTCGTATCGGCATCAGCATGCCCGCAGCCCAGTACATCACCGCAGGCCAGCAGCGTGGCCTGCTGTACAGCTTCTACCAATTCGGCAGTCCGGCGGAACGGCCCTTCCAACGCCTCCCGGCGCAGCCATTTTTCTACATCCCCCAAGCCGGTATTGGCAAAATAATGAAATTTCATATGCGTTTTTACCAGCCAGGCAATCCGCTTCGCCATCTGAGGATTTTTATGCCAGCGCAGCAAAATAGTTTCTGCCAGTTCTGCCCCTTTTGCATCATGCCCATAATCCGTATAGCGTCCTTTGTGGATGCCCCGAATACCAGGCATTCCCTTGGCAATATCGTGAAATAAAGCCGCATAGCGAATCGTCAAATCAGGCGGCGTGTTGGCAATTACTGCCAAAGTATGAAACCAAGCGTCAAATAGATGAAACGGCTTGGACTGCGGCGTATCCGGCAAATGGCTGCATTCAGGCAAAATAGGAATTTCTTCATACTGCCCGTTTTCTTTGCGCCGGCAGCTGCAGGCCCCCAGTCCGGAGCGCACTAATACATCCATTCCTTTATACGCAGCCTCTGTGACCATGAGCCGATCCAGTTCCTGCATCACTCGTTCCAATGACAAGCCGGCCACTCTGCCAAACGCTGACGGCATGGCTCGCGTCAATTCCTTAACCGGCAGAAAATCCAGCTGTCCTGTAAACCGGCAGGCACGAAACAGCCGCAAGGCATCTTCCTGGAATCGTTTTTTAGGGTCGCCGACAGTCACCAGCCGTTTCTTTTTCAAGTCTTTTTGGCCGCCCACATAATCATATATTTGCCCGTCTTTATCCATGGCGAGCGCATTGACCGTAAAGTCACGGCGCAGCACGTCTTCACGCAGCGAATCCGCATACCATACTTCTTCCGGCCGATGACTGTCTGACCCATACGACTCGCCGCGAAACGAAGCCGTTTCCACTGTCAAGCCATCGACAACCAGCACGACAATGCCAAAGCGTTCACTCTGTATTTCTACCGTATGCCATCCCTTGCCAGCTGCGACTTGCTGGATTTCCTCCGGTCTGGCAGACGTAGTGACATCATAATCATGAGGCTGCCGCTTCATCAGCAAATCGCGAACAGCACCGCCGACAATATACGCTTCAAAACCATTTTCATTTAATGCTTCCAATACACTTCGCACTCTCGGTTCCACGCCAGCCCCTCCTTAAAAACGATAGTTTTGCAATATAGTATTATACCACGATTACGACAGCCTGAGTAGCTGTAACTTCAGCAAATAAAGGGACGTTTTTTCATCTGTCCACACCCTGCAACCTATGCTATACTTATAGCGTACAGACAATATATTATATGTATAAATGATACAGGAGGTGTCCGTATGGTTGATACAGGCTTGATTCATCTGTACTGCGGCGACGGCAAGGGAAAAACAACAGCAGCCATCGGCCTGATGATTCGCTGTGCCGGCCGCGGCGGCCGTATTTTATTCTGCCAATTTCTCAAATCGCGGCCTACAGGTGAACTGAACATCCTGCACACGCTGCCGTCTGTCACGGTGCTGCGCAGCCATGCCATTGCCAAATTTACGTTTCAAATGACGCCGGAGGAATTAGCCGAAACCAAACGACAGCAGAAACAATTTTTTCACCAAATCGTACAGCGCTGCCAAGAAGCGCCGCCGGATATGGTCGTATTGGACGAAATCATTCCGGCCTGCAGACTGCAGCTGGTAGATGAAGCAGCGGTTCTTGCCTTTCTGCAGCATAAGCCGGCTTCTTTAGAAGTCGTCCTTACAGGACGCGGCCCTTCGCCGGCGCTGCTGGATGCCGCCGATTATGTATCCGAAATCTGTAAACGCAAACATCCCTATGACCGGGGCATCACGGCCCGGCTGGGAATTGAAGAATAATGCAAAGGAGATATACTATGTTGGAATCCGTATTACAAGCCGTACAGCAAAATCAAGCAGAGCTCGCAGCCATCCGCCGCCACTGCCATGAATATCCGGAATTATCCTGTCAGGAAACACAGACACTTGCCTATATTCAAGATAAACTTACAGCCTGCGGCATTGCGCACCGCTATATAGAAAAAGGCGGCATCATTGCCTGGATTGACGGCAGCGCCGCCGGCAGGACGCTGCTGCTCCGCGCAGACATAGACGCGCTTCCTATCGAAGAAGGCGAAACCAATCTGTCCTGTACCCGTGTCTGCCGCTCGCGCCATCCCGGTGTCATGCATGCCTGCGGCCATGACGGCCATATTGCCATGCTGCTGACTGCCGGAAAGATTTTGCAGCAATGGAGAAAATCCTGGCAGGGCCGTATCATTCTCATGTTTGAACAAGGCGAAGAAGAATCCGGCCCTCTGCCATACTTACTGCAGTTTTTAGAAAAAGAAAGCGGCTGGCATATTGACGGCTGTTATGCGACACATGTCCGCTGGGATATTCCCACCGGAAAAATCGCCGTCTGCCATGAAGCCCCTATGGCCGGAGGATTTGGCTTTGAAATCAAAATCAACGGACATGGCGGCCATGGGTCCCGCCCTGATTTGGCCCAAAGCCCTATCGACTGCTTTCACTCCTTCTACAGCGATTTGCAGGCCCTGCGCATGCGTACTGTTTCCCCGCTCAACGGTCTGACCGTTTCTATCGGTTCCCTGCACAGCGGCACGACACTCAACGTCATTCCCGATACACTCACGTTTTCAGGAACGAGCCGTTTTTTCAGTTATGACCATGCAGGAAAACCATTTTATGAAGAATTTCTTCATATTCTGAAAAACACCTGCAACACCTATCATTGCTCGTACGAAATCAAACATCTGCTTAAGCCTTTGTTTGAAGTACACAATAATCCCCACTGTGTAGCCTTAGCAGAAAAAGCCATTACAGAAAGCCTGGGAAGCCATACGCTGTATGACTGCACGCCCTGGATGGCTTCTGAATCCTTTGCCATCATGACCCGGCTTTATCCGGGAGTTCTCACTTTCACTGGCATTGCCAATCCAGCCAAAGGATGCGGCGGCAACCATCATACACCGGAATTTGACTTGGATGAAGACGGATTGCTCTACGGTGCGGCGGCCTGCATCAGTTACGCGCTCACGTTCTTGAAAGATACAACACCCATTGCATTTACTCGTCCTGATGAACCGTTTGATGAACTCATTCAGCACAATATATAAATTGTACTAGACTGCATAAAACAGCGAACTACAAAACAACCAATCCGTTTTGTAGTTCGTTTGGCGTTTGTCGAAAACTTTTCCAACTGATAAAAACGCACTCTCTGTAAAATAAACGCGTAAAAAATAATTTTCTACGACTAGCACTATGCAAAAAAGGTTGTGATAAAATGAGAATGTTTAACTCATTTTGTCACAACCTTTTTTTTGCTGTTCATTTTCTTCAAACTGCAAACTAAAAACTACAAACTGGTAAAGGAAGCGCGTTGTGTATAACAACAAAAAGCCTGCGATCACAGTCCCTTTGCTGTCATACGATTAGTTTTTATGTGCCGGATAAATCATGCCGTAAAATGTCAACAACGCCCCGGCTTCGCCAACTACCATGACAATGCCCATCGGAATCGCCGTATAACTGCCGGCAATCCCGACCACCGGAGCCATGACGGCGCCGGAAATCATAGAGAAAAAGCCGATAAGAGCTGAGGCGCTGCCGGCATTTCTTCCCTGCGCCTGCATAGCCAGGGAAAAACTGCTCGTTGCCATGCAGGACAGCGTAGATACCGTAAAAAACAAAACGACGATGACAGCCGGCAGCGGCATATGAATGATAAAGCCAGCCAATAAAAGGACACTGCCAATAACGGCTACATATAATGCAGTCCGTAAAATCTTCCAATCTTCCACGCGTCCTGCCAATCGTCCGGTCAACGCACCGCTAATCATTAAGCCAATCCCATTGACGCCAAAAATAAGGCTGAACACTTGCGGGGACACATGATAAATATTTTGGAATACAAAGGATGAACCGGAAATGTACGCAAAAAACGCAGCAAATCCAAAGCACTGCATAATGCAGTGTCCCATAAAATATTTCTGGCTGAATAATCCTTTAAATCCCTTGATACTGGCAAATACACCGCCTTCTACGCGTCTGCGTGCCGACAGTGTTTCTGTCATGATAATCGCACAAATCGTAAGTATTACGCCAATAACCGTCAGCAGAACAAACACGCCTTCCCATGTAGAAAAGCGCAAAATCTGCCCGCCGATGACAGGAGCCAAAATAGGAGCCAGCCCGTTGACCAGCATAAGCATGGAAAAGAACCGCGTCAACGCCGGCCCTTTGCAGACGTCACGGGCAATCGCTCTGGCAATGACAATCCCTGCGCCGCCGGAACATCCTTGAATAAACCGAAATACTAAAAAGATATAAATAGATTTGACAAATACACAGGCTGCCGAAGACACGGCAAATACCAGCATGCCTATCATCAGCGGCTTGCGGCGGCCTTGTTCATCACTGACCGGACCGGCTACAATCTGTCCCAATGCCATGCCTGCCATAGATGCCGTCAATGTCAACTGTATCATGGAAGGCGCCACGTCAAAATCTTCCATCATTTCCGGCAGGGCCGGTAAATACATATCCGTCGATAAAGGGGCAATCGCTGCCAGCATCCCTAAAAAGATGGTCAGCAAAGCCATCATACGTTTACGCTGTACTTGCGTCATTACCTATCGTTCCTTTCTTTTGTTTGAAATAACAGCGGTACCTCTGCCAGTGATTGGCATGTCCGCCATGCTTTTTGCTGCACTTCCGGTGCAATCTGTACCAAATCCGGAATCCATATCGAAGGGATATGCGCCGCATCTGCCGCCAATATCCCATTTTGTGAATCTTCCAGCACCAGTGCCTGAGCCGGCATCTGCTTGGCTTTTTGGCATACCAGCAAAAATATATCCGGTGCCGGTTTGCCATGGGCTACTTCTTCCCCGCTCTGCACGATTTGAAAATACGGCGCAATGTGTGCTTTTTCAAGTAAATACTCTATTTGCGAGCGCGGCGAAGAAGAGGCCACCGCGCACTGTATATGATGCGCTTTCGCAAATTCCAAACACTGCATCAAGCCGGGCTTGCAGGGAACAGGATGCGTATGATAATACTGCAGCTGATAGTCCGTCTTTTCTTTCCAAATTTTCTGATAGGGAAAGTCTTTGCCAAAAAATTCACTGAACATCTGAATAATGCGGCGGTTGTCCATACCAATCACGCTGCGAAACAAAGATTCCGGTATGTCATAGCCGTGCGGCAGACACACAGCCTGCCATGCGTTATACGAAATCGGCTCTGTATCAAATAGGGTGCCGTCCATATCAAAAATAAATATTGCAGGTATATGCATTTATCCGTCATCTCCTTATATTTCTATATTATATGATTATATGCGATTGTAAAAAACGAATGTAGTACTATTATACAAAACTCAAATTGAATTTCAAGTACCACTTTGTCATTTTTTTCATGCTCTTTTCTATATTCTCAAAATTTTTCCTATTTTACTCTTGTTTCTTAGCTGAAGTCTGCTATAATGGAAAGAATTTACAAAGTAAGGTGACTCTCTATGATTGAACACATCATCAAATGGTGTATCAAAGACTATGAAAATACCAAAGATAAAAAAGTCCGGGAACAGTACAGTATCGTCGGCGGGGCGCTCGGTATTCTCTGCAACCTGTTTCTTTTTGCCAGCAAGTTTGCCGTCGGCACGATGACCAACAGCGTAGCCATTGTGTCCGATGCCTTTAACAACCTGACAGATATGGGTTCGTCTTTTATTTCTATTATCAGCGCCAAACTCAGCAATAAACCGCCAGACAAAGATCATCCCTTCGGCCATGGGCGTTTTGAATACTTGGCTTCGTTGACGATTGCCATTATCATCATGGTCGTCGGCTATGAACTCTGCCAAACGTCTGTCTCCAAGTTTTTTGAACCGGAAGAAATGGAAACTTCATTTTTTTCTATCGTAATATTGCTGCTGTCTATTGCTATTAAAGGCTGGATGTGTCTGTACAACCGCTACATTGGCAAAAAAATCAATTCCAGCGTCAATGAAGCAACGGCCTCCGACAGCGTCAACGACGCGATTGCTACAGCCGGCGTACTGGCAGCTACGATTGCCCAGCAGTTTACGACACTGCCGGTCGATGCGGCTGCCGGCGTTTTAATCGGCCTGATGATTATGTATGCCGGGTACGGCATTGCCAAAGAAGTTATCAACATCTTGCTGGGCAAAGCACCGTCACCGGAACTGATTCGGGAAATTACAGACTGCGCGCTTCACTGCCAATATGTCGTCGGCGTCCATGACATCCGCATTCACGACTACGGCCCAGGCCGCATGTTTGGCTCTATTCATGCGGAAGTACCGGATACGGCAGACTTAGTAGAAGTACATGCCGCCTTGGATGTCCTGGAAGACGAACTGCAGGAAAAATTCCAAATGGAAGTCAACATCCATATGGACCCGCTCTGCACCAACCCGGAAATCATTAACCACGTCCGCCATATTTTAGACCATCTGATTCAGCAAAAATATCCCCAATATCATACAGATCATCTGCGTATTACAGCCGGCAGGGTTCGTCTGAATATTATCTGCGACCTTCATATTCCGCCAGAAGAATACACGCCGGAAAATATTCGCAAAATCCATCAAAACATCGCAGACGACATGCACCAATATAATGAACGGTATCATGTCGTACTGGCCAAAGTACTGCCGGAAGGCATACCGACCGTCAATGCCCCCGATTTTTCCATTACACCGTAATATGTGACATACAAAAAGGCTTCGCATGAACATTTTGCCATCATGCGAAGCCTTTTTCGGTTACAGTAAAAATTCTATTTTTTATGTTTCAACGCCATATAGACTTTTTCTGCCGTTATCGGCAGTTCCGTAAAGCGAATGCCGACGGCATTGTATACTGCGTGCGCAATCGCCGGTCCCGGCGTATTGATGACGATTTCACCAATAGACTTGGCACCAAACGGTCCGTTCGGTTCATAACTCGGTGCAAATTCCACGCGAATCTTTCCCAAATCCTGCCGCGTCGGAATCCGATACTGCATAAAGGAATTTGTCAAAATCCGGCCGCCTTTCGTCATAATGACATCTTCCGTCAGCGTCATGCCTATGCCCTGAACCAAGCCGCCTTCTACCTGCACGCGTGCCAATGCCGGATTGATAACGGTACCGCAGTCTACGACAGCGGCAAAGTCAACCAGTTCGATATGCCCTGTTTCCGGGTCCACATCGATTTCAGCCGCGCCAGCCATATACGGCGGCGGCGATGTCGGTGAAAAGTGGGATTCTGTCGCTTCCAGCGCAATATCATTATGACACATGGCATCGTTGCCCAAATCTTTGATCGTTACTTGACGTCCTGTTTTGGTATCTACAATCGCATCGCCTGTAAAATCCAAATCGTCTGCCTGGCAGTCCTGCAATATGACGGCCGCCCGCTGCTTCATTCTGCCAATCAGAGTCCGACACGTTTTTTCTACGGCTTTGCCGGTCAAATACGTCGTAGACGAGGCATAAGAACCACTATCATACGGCGATGTATCCGTGTCTACACCGCGCGTCACAATATTATCGACAGAGCACTGCAGACATTCTGCCGCAATCTGCGCCAAAATCGTATCGCAGCCAGTCCCCATATCCGTTGCGCCAATAGACAAGGTATAAAAGCCGTCGTCATTGACTTTTATCGTCACAGAGGCTACGTCTACATTGGAAATACTGGATCCCTGCATGGCCATGGCAATGCCGACACTGCGGATATGTCCATTGGGCAGCACCCTGCGCGGGAATTTTTCATCCCAGCCAATCATGTCTTTAGCCCGCAGCACGCATTGGTCCAACGTACAGCTCAATGCCGTTTCATTGAAATACGCCGGCATGAGTTGTCCCTGACGCACCATATTTTGCAGGCGCAGCGCCACCGGGTCGATATGCAGCGTATCAGCTAATTCATTGACAGCCGATTCCAATGCAAACAGCCCTTGTGTCGCACCGTAGCCGCGATATGCGCCAGCTGCAATCGTATTCGTATAGACAGCTTCATACCAGAAGCGGAACGCTTTCAAATGACTGCCGTACAGCGGAATCGATTTGTGCCCTGCCAGCGTGACCGTTGTCGGGCTATGGTCTCCATAGGCACCGGCATTCCACAACGCTTCCAAAGAAATGACTTGAATCATGCCGTCTTTTGACGCACCGACTTTGACATGAATCGACGCTTCGTGGCGCGGCGAAGAAACAGTCTGTGTTTCTTCACGAGAATAAATCATCATCGCCGGCTTACCTGTGATATAGGCAATATATGCCGGATACACGTCCATGACGACCGTCTGCTTGGCACCAAATCCGCCGCCGATACGCGGTTTGACGACACGAACCTGCGATTTGGGAATTTCCAACGCCGTCGCGACAATACGCCGTACATGAAACGGCACCTGCGTAGAACTGACGACAACCAGCCGGCCAAACATATCCTTATAGGCAAACGTCCGAAACGTTTCCATCATAGACTGCTGGGCCTGTTTGGTATGATAGCAGCGGTCAATGACGACATCCGACGCAGCCAGCATCGCATCTACATCGCCCCAATCTTCCTTCGCCGAAGCGACCAAATTGCGTGTATTGTCGCCGCCTACATCGACGCGGGGATTCCAGTCTTCTTCCGGATGGACGAGAATCGGATTGTCTTTGGCTTTAGTAAAATCGAGCAGCGGTTCCTGTACTTCATACTGTACGCGAATGATTCGCAGCGCTTTATCGACAGCTTCTGCCGTTTTCCCTGCCACCAAGGCGACAGGATCGCCAACATAGCGAATCTGTTTATCCAAAATCAGTTTATCATACGGGCTCAGTTCCGGATACGTCTGCCCGGCCACAGTAAACCGAGTCTTAGGCACATCGCCTGCCGTGACGATGCATTCAATCCCCGGCACTTTCAGCGCCGCAGCCGTATTCACCTCTTTGACAATAGCTCTGGCATAGGGACTGCGCAGTGCCTTGACAATCAAACAGTCTTTGGGCGCAATATCTGCCGTATACACAGGCTGTCCGGTAATCAGGCTCATCGCGTCTTTTTTCATGACAGAATGATTGATTTCTCTCATTCTTCCACCGCCTTTCCCTTCGCTGCCAAATAGGCTTTCAATGCCCGCATATGGCTCACATATCCAGTGCAGCGGCATAAATTGCCTGATAAAAATTCTTTGATGGCCGCTTCCGTCGGATGTTCCATGTCCCGTGCCATAGCCAGTACATTCATGACAAAGCCAGGGTTGCAGTAGCCGCATTGGTCAGCGCCTTCCCGTCCCATAAAAACAGCAAATTCTTTGGCTTCTTCCTGCAATCCTTCCAACGTCGTTATACGGTGTCCATCAATACGGGCCGCCAATACAGCACACGATAGGACAGGCGTTTCATCGAGCCATACTGTACACAAACCGCAGTTTGTTGTTTCACAGCCGCATTTCACACTGTAACAGCCTTGGGAACGCAAAAAATCGTACAGCATCATGCCGTCATCAACGGCTGCTTTTTCTTTTTTCCCATTCAGCCAATACGTTATATCTATCATATTTCTTCCTCCAAGGTCTGTTTCAGCAATCGCCGGCACAATACGGCCGCCATATCATGACGATAGACGGCAGAGCCGCGCGTATTCGTGCCATATGTCAGACCGTCAGCCAATGCATGCGCCGTTTCGTCCAAGCCGCGCGTCTGTACATCTTGTTTGGCAACAGCCTGTACCTGAGCCCGCATCGGACGCGCACCAATCGCACTGTATACCGTTGTATCCGTGCAGGAAACAGCACAGGCAATAACCGGAAAATCGGTCGCATTCAGCCGCAGCGATGCATACGCCGTACGCCGCGCGGTTTTGGGGATGATAATATGCGTCAATATATCCTGCCCAGCTCCCACATCTGCAAAAGCGGCAATAGGCATTTGTCCTTTTTTATACAATTCCACTTCAGCCTGCAAAGCCAGCAGCAGCGTCCATATATCCGAAAAGCCAAAGCGGCCGCAGACACTGCCCCCCATCGTAGCCAAATTGCGGAACTGTGTCCCCACAATATGACGAACCGCTTCTTGGAACGCCCCTTGGGTATACTGTGCCAATGCCGGCGACGTTTCTACCTGCCGCAGTGTCACCATCGCTCCGATGCGAAATGCCGCATCCGTTTCCTCTATCGTATCCAATCCTAAATCTGCTATATCAATCACTTGGCGATACAGCCGCTGTTGGGACAAGCGAAGCCAGCAACAGCCGCCAAGCACGACTGAGCCTTTTTTCTGATTCATTTCCCAAGCCGACGCCAAATCTTGCGCTTTAATGTACTGCGCAATATGCATTATCCAGTTCCTCCCTTACGAACACACTCGTAACGTTATCAATATATATCTTATTTATTGTATCAAGAGTCCCCCCTGTCTTTCAAGTGTTATCCGAGAAAAATCGTTATGGTACTTTTTCATCCTAAAGTACACCAACTTCCTAAATAAAAAATGGTACATACATCTCCGATATGTCATGTATAAAGACAAGCCATGCTCCTATCAGAAATCATGTACTCTATAGTCATCTTACATAATAGAATAAAAATACAAAAGTCAAAGGCTTCCCTTGCCGCCATCATGTATACACTCTTTTTGATATTTAATAGCTTGGAATGCTATCTGCAGCATATGATGCAAAAGTTCTCTATCCGTATCTGATACGTCAATAACCTCTCCATCAAAGACAATTCTTGATTGTAATAAAAATTGATTTAAGTCATTAGTCGGCATTATTATATCATTACCTAATAAGTAATCTACGGATACATTAAAAAAAGATGCTATTTTTTTCAATGTTGGTACTTCTGGGAGACGTCTTTCCTGTTCATACATTCCAATGGTACTTGGAGAAACACCAATAATTTTTCCTAGCTCAGATTGGGACATACCTCTTTTTGTTCTTAATTGTTTTAATCTTAACATAATGTATCACCCTTCCATGTATCATATAGAATATCTCTATTTATAAAGTATCACGCAAATTGTGCAATGTAAAGATATATATAAATGGTAGAATACCTACAATTTACAACAAAAAAAGTTCTATATTCGCTATTTTCTTTGTAAAGTCATTGACATTCTGATTTACTTATAGTATACTAACTTAGTCAGCCGATATATGGAGTGATACTCAAGAGGCTGAAGAGGACGGTTTGCTAAATCGTTAGAGGTCGTAAGGCCTGCGAGAGTTCGAATCTCTCTCACTCCGCCAATTATTGGACAAAGAAACCTTGGAAAATTTTCCAAGGTTTCTTTTTTTATATCCTATTCGTTTCTCCTGCAGACGGCTTGACTTGAAGTCAAATCCATCGTGTATGATATAGATACGTTTCGGATAGGAGTGATATAATAATGAACCGACCATATATTTTTTGTCATATGATGATGTCGCTGGACGGTAAAATCATGGGGCCGTACATGGACACGCCACAGGGAGCGGCCGCCGGTGACGCGTTTTACCGTATTTCCTTTGGCCCGCATCCGTATTACCATCATCAAGGATGGCTTTCCGGACGCGTCACGACAGATGACAATTTTACATTCTATGCCAAACCTGCTATCGATGAACAGGCACCTACCGTTCCTGATGGCGATTTCATTGCCAATCCCGATTTCGGCATGTATTATGTTTCAATTGACCCATCCGGCCGTCTTGGTTGGAAACAGGCAATGCTTCATTACGGCGATACGACAGCCCATGTGATAGAAGTACTGACCCATCGTGCCAGCAACGCGTACAAAGATTTTTTGCGCCGCTTAGGCATCTCGTATATCATAGCCGGTGATAAACAGTTAGACACGGCTGTCGCTTTACAAAAATTAAAAGAAAAGTTTCATATGGAAACCTTGATGCTCGGTGGCGGCGGTGTACTGAACTGGTCATTCATCCAAGAAGGCTGTTGTGATGAAATCAGTTTGGTCATCGCGGCGGCTGCCGATGGCTCGCCGCAGACGCCTTCTCTTTTTGCAGCAAAAGACGGACTGTCCACACCGCAGGCCTTAGGCTTTACACTCCAAGAAGCCAAGGTCTTGGACAAAGGAGCTGTATGGCTTCGTTATACCATACATAAATAAAACAAAAGGGGCTGTCGCATATAATTGTGCGATGGCCTCTTTTTTGTATGCAAAAATATCATAATAAAACAAAATCCCGGACTATAAA
>CAVKEA010000016.1:0-44492 GCA_963655305.1 bacterium | reverse complement strand
CTAAATTCTTGTTTATCTTTCTTCTCTAATACTAGGAGGTGATCCCATGGCTAAAGGCTATGCGGAATCCGATTATGAACAGTCTATTATTGAGCTGTTTGAAAATATGGGGTACCAGCATGTGTATGGGCCCGATATAGAGCGGAACTATCAAGATCCGCTTTATGAGGATGAATTGGAAGAATCCATTTGCCGAATCAATCCGGATTTACCGGAAGATGCAATCCGGGATGCATTGTACAAATTGCACAACTTCGAAAACGGGGAATTGGTACAGCAAAATCAACAGTTTATGGATTATCTCCAACACGGGGTTGAGGTTCGTTATGTCGTTAAGGGAGAAGAACGGGCGGCATTGTGCTATCTGGTAGACTATAAACATATAGAAAATAATTCTTTTGTGATTGCCAATCAGTGGACCTATACAGAAATGGAAACTAAACGGCCGGATGTGTTGATTTTCCTGAATGGATTGCCAGTAGTGCTGATGGAGCTCAAATCTCCATCCAGGGAAGAAACGGATGCGGACGACGCGTATCTTCAGATGCGTGGGTACATGAAAGTGATTCCTTCCATGTTTATTTACAATGCCATCTGTGTGATGAGCGATCAACTTACCAGCAAAGCAGGTACCATTACCTCCGGAGAAGACCGATACATGGAATGGAAAACCACGGATGGAAGCTACGAAAATACGCAGTATGCTACTTTTGACACGTTCTTTGAGGGCATTTTTGAGCAGAACCGCTTTCTGGATATTTTGCATAATTTTATCTGCTTTTCGGTGGAAGGCACGAACTGCTTCAAGATATTGGCTGGATACCATCAGTATTTTGCTGTACATAAAGCCATTGAATCTACTAAGAAAGCTGTAAAGACAGACGGAAGGGGTGGTGTGTTCTGGCACACTCAGGGTTCCGGAAAATCTTTGTCCATGGTTTTCTATGCGCATCTTTTGCAAAAAGCCTTGAATAGTCCCACTGTTGTTGTAATTACGGACCGAAATGATTTGGATGATCAGTTATATGGGCAGTTTGTTACATGCAAAGATTTTCTGCGTCAGACGCCAATCCATGCTCGAAGCAGAGAAAATTTAAAAGAGCTGCTGGAAGGCCGTAAAGCCAATGGGATTATTTTTACTACCATACAGAAGTTTGAAGAATCTCATGAACCGTTGTCTAAACGACGGAATATTATTGTCATGGCGGATGAAGCTCACCGGAGCCAATATGGCCTAAAAGAAAAAATCAATGCGAAGACGGGACAGATTACAGTGGGGGAAGCTAGAATTATCCGTAACACCTTACCTAATGCTACCTATATCGGTTTTACCGGAACACCGATTTCTTTCAAAGACCGTTCTACTCGCGAAGTCTTTGGTGACTATATTGACATTTATGATATGACTCAGGCTGTAGAAGACGGTGCAACCCGCCCCGTTTATTATGAAAGCCGGGTCGTCAAACTGAAGCTGAATGAAAGAACTCTGAAACTACTGGATCAAGAATATGATGCGATGGCAGAAAATGCGGATGCAGCAGTGATAGAAAAAAGTAAAAAGCAGCTCAGCCGTCTGGATGGCATTCTAGGAAATGATGAGACGATTACATCTCTGGTAACGGATATCCTGTACCACTATGAGCATTTCCGGACAAATCTTCTGACTGGGAAAGCTATGATTGTAGCCTATTCTCGACCAGTAGCCATGAAAATCTATCATAAAATCCTGGAGTTGCAGCCTGATTGGACGGAAAAGATTGCTGTAGTAATGACAGGCAGTAATAAAGATCCAGAAGATTGGAAAGAGATTATTGGTAGTAAACAGCATAAGGAAGAGCTGGCTCAAAAGTTCAAGGACAACAACAGCCCACTGAAAATTGCTATTGTGGTGGATATGTGGTTGACTGGATTTGATGTGCCCTCTCTAGCAACCATGTACGTCTTTAAACCCATGAAAGGCTACAATCTGATGCAGGCCATTGCTCGGGTAAATCGTGTATTCCGGGATAAAGAAGGCGGTCTGATCGTGGACTATATCGGCATTGCCCAGGCGCTTAAACAGGCAATGAATGATTATACTGTACGGGATAAGAAAAACTATGGCAATATGAATATTGCTAAGGTGGCATATCCCAAGTTCCAGGAGAAACTGGAAGTATGCCGGGATTTGTTCCATGGGTATAATTACAGCCAATTCTTGAACGGCAGTAATCTGGATCGAGCAAAAACCATAACAGGCGGCGTAAACTTTATGCTGGCTCCTGCTAAAAAAGAAGATAAGGAAAATTATTTAAAAGAATCCATGCTTTTGAAAAATGCATTGTCTCTGTGTTCTTCCATGGCAAAAGAAAAGGAACGGCTGGAAGCGGCATATTTTGAATCTGTACGGGTCCTTTTGATGCGCCTGATGAATCAGGGAAACGGAGGCAAGAAAATTTCCTTGTCCCAGATGAATCAACGAATCAATGAATTGTTGAAGCAAAGTGTCAAAAGCGATGGCGTTATTAATCTGTTTTCCGATGTAGGAGAAGAATTCTCAATCTTTGACCCGAAATTTCTGGAGGAAGTCTCTCGGATGAAAGAAAAGAATCTGGCCGTAGAACTGCTGGAAAAATTAATTGCCGAACAGGTAAGAATTTACCAGAAAACCAACGTGGTCAAATCCCAAAAGTTCTCTGAGATGTTGCAGCAATCTATGAATCGGTATCTTAACGGGATGCTAACTAACGAACAGGTCATCCAGGAAATGTTAAAACTGGCTAGCCAGATTGCTAAAGCAAGGGAAGATGGCAAGAAATTAGGTTTAACCGCAGATGAATTAGCTTTTTATGATGCCTTAACGAAACCACGGGCTGTGAAAGACTTTTACAGCAATGAGGAATTAATCGCTATTACCAAGGAATTGGCGGATGCTTTGCGGAAAAACCAGACAATTGACTGGCAAAAACGCAATTCTGCTCGAGCACATATGCGGATGATTATTAAGAAGTTGCTCCTTAAACATAAATATCCGCCTGAAGGTCAAGAGGATGCTGTACAAACGGTTATGACCCAATGTGAATTGTGGGCGGATAATACAATAGATGCGGATGAAGCAGAAAGAGAAGTGACGCATTACAACTATATGGAGGAAAATCAGCTAGTAGCTGAAAATCAGACTATTTATTATCAGGGAGCACAGAAATATGGCCAATAGATACATCATCAAATATAATAATGGCGCTATTGAAATGACAAAACCCAACAGTACCATTCTGGTGTATAAGATCCCTTATGTTAGTTTGGAATCTAAGAAACCTGGTTTTGTAATTCCGAATCCGTTTGTGGTCTATATTCTCGTAGGCAAGGATGATAATCACCGGGATGTAATATACGTCGGCAAATCTAAAAATAACTTGGAAAATCGGCCGACTTCACATAAAGATAAATGTGCTCACTGGCTTACCTGTTATGTATTGACTCAGTTTAAAGAGCGGACATTCTTTAATGATGGAACAATTCAATATTTGGAAAATGAACTGAATCATCGCATTGATGAAGTAAAAATGTACATCAATACAACGAAGACAACCAATTCTGGGACAGCTAGCAGTGACGATAAGGATGACAGTGATGACTATCTGAACGAAGTCTATAAAATGCTGTATATGATTGGACTGGATCTCATCACACATTCTGAAGAACAGGAAGCCGCAGAGGATATTGCGGCTTCAAACAGTATGGCTTCTGATTATACTACGATACCAGATGGCATTTATTATTTTGCCAGACGAATCAGACGAATGGGGAATACCCTTCTTAAAGGCAGAATGGAAGTGGAGAAGGGTACATTCATATTACTTCCCGGCAGTGATGTGGCTCCAGAGGCAGGAATTGGGCTAGCCCCATCTGTAGATGATATACGGAATGCTACAAAAATCGAAAATGGGAAATTGATGGAAAGAGTAACCTTAACCTCGCCTTCAGCCTGTGGTGAATTTATCATGGGCTCATCTTGTAATGGTTGGTTGAACTGGAAAACAGAAAATGGCGAAGCTATTAATAAATTTAGAAGGCAAGTGAATACTTGATTCCTCCTAAACTGTCCTATACCTCTTGAAAGGTTAATTTCAGGAGGTATTTTTTGATGAAAATCAGTACATTTTCTGCTACAATGGAATCATGCATTTTACGCAGAAAAATTTACGATAGTACGGTAGTCTCCGTTTACTACCGAATTTACTACGAATGACGGCTGAGTTATGCAGACTTATACTACTTTGTGGAATAAGTTGGGTAATTTGCCTGAAGCGGGAGAATCGCTTTATAATGGCATTTGACGGCATAACCGGGCATAAGAAGGAGCGAAAATAGAGTGATAAAAATACTGTTTGTCTGTCATGGCAACATCTGTCGTTCGACGATGGCTGAGTTTGTCATGAAAGAACTGGTTCGCCGTGCTGGATTGGCTGATGCATTTTATATTGCGTCTGCGGCGACGAGCCGGGAAGAGATTGGCAATGATACGCATTGGGGAACTAAGGAGAAACTGCGTGAAGAAGGAATTCCTTTTACTAAACGACAGGCCGTGCAGATTTGCCGAAAGGATTATGATCGCTATGACTACATTATTTATTTTGACAGCGAGAATAAGCATGAAATTCGCCGTATTTGCGGGGAAGATACAGCCCACAAAGTATATTTATTGCTGTCATTTGCCGGCGTGCATCGAGATGTAGCGGACCCATGGTATACGGGAAATTTTGACCAGACGTATGATGATGTATGGACGGGATGTCAGGCCTTTTTGCGTTTTTTGCGTAATGATACGGAATAAACTTCGTAAAAATGCTGTATACAGCCAACAAAATACTGACTTTCGTGGTATAATCTATTTCATCAAGAACACATAGAAATGGCACCTGATGCAGGGTGTCATTTTCTTATGTCATTTGATATGAATACAAGCCTTCTCAGAGGGAAGGCAGGAAGGGATGATACATGCATGGAAACATGGCTTGATTTACATATGCATACTTGCTGCAGCATGGATGGAGAGTTTGATCCGGCTGATTTGATGCAGCAATGTGCCGATGCCGGACTGCGTGCCGTAGCTGTGACAGACCATGACTCAGTCAGCGCCGTTCCCAAAGCCAGAGAAACAGCACGGCAGTTGGGGCTGCATTTTTTCCCAGGCATAGAAATCAGCTGTCAGCATAAAGGAAAAAACTTTCATCTGCTTGGTTATGGAATTCATGCTGAAGATGCTGTGTTTAAAGAAATAGAAATGAATCTGCATGAACAGCGGCGGGCAAACTCTGAGAAAATGATGGATGCTGTCGAAGCGATGGGAATGTACCTCGACCGTCCCAAAATTTGGCGTATGTCGCTGGGCGGTGTTGTCGCTTCCGTGACGATTGCCCGCGTGGCATTGGCAGACCCACGCAATGACAACAATGCCGTATTAGCCCCATACCGGCCTGGGGGAAGACGCGGAAATGCACCGTATGTCAATTTTGGCTGGGATTTTTGCGGCCAAGGAGGTCCGGCATACATTCCGATGATACTGCCGGATTTTACGGAGGCAGTTCAAATCATTCAGTCTCATGGCGGGGCCGCCGTATTGGCGCATCCCGGAGCCAACATGAAACAAAACCGGCCGATTACGGAAGCGTTAATTCAATGCGGCATCGATGGTATTGAAGTATACTGCAGTTATCATGATGCTGAAACTACAGCTTTTTATCAGCAGATTGCCCAGACACATCACCTGTTGGCGACATTGGGCAGTGACTACCATGGCCGTGCCAAACCGCATATTTCATTGGGAACGTACAGCCATCCGCAGCCGCAGCTTGTGTATGAACGTTTGTGTACTGTTATTGATAAACGTAATGGGGAAGTGTATTAAGTATGAAACGATTCGTGTATAAAACGTGTATTCTTTCATGTATGTGTTTGTTGTTGTCAGTCCCTGCGCTGGCAGCCCATACAGATGCAGCGGCAGTTACCACCGTGCCGTCTGGCCAGGTACAATCCAAGCAGCTGCCTGCGCAGACGCAGAAAAAACAATCTGCTAAAGCGGTTTCTGCAGAAGCTGCACTGCGCGACTATAATCCGCGTAAAGATGCTGCACCGAAGGAACCATTTCCTGTTGTAGAAACGAACTTTAAATTTAATGAAACATTGTTGGTTCGCCCGAAAACGGATATGATTGTCATTCATCATGTAGGCATTCCTGATGGAGATACGTCTGCCGCTTTTATTCATAAGGCTCATTTAGCCAACGGCTGGGCCGGTATTGGCTATCATTATGTCATTCGCAAAGACGGCTCCATCGAACGAGGCCGTCCGCTCGCTACCGTAGGTGCCCATGCGGAAGGGCAGAATTATCATACTGTCGGCATCAATGTGACGGGAAATTTTGAAAAAGAAACGCCGACCAAAAGTCAAATAGCGTCGCTAGAAAAACTGCTTGTATTTTTGTGTCAGACTTATGATATTCACCCCAGCGCAGCGACCATTGTCGGGCACCGCAATGTCAACAGTACCGACTGCCCGGGAAAAAATTTGTATCGGCTGCTGCCGGAAATCCGCGATGATGTCGCACTGCAATTGGCGGAAGAAAAATTGAAACACGTCCGCCTGCTTCATTTGACATATCCCCGCAGTTAACAATGAAGAGAATCGGGCAGATTCCTGTGCTTTTTAGCAAAAATATGATATAATACGGCATATGTATGATGTAAAAATATAATAATTATAGGGCTTTAGGAAACTAAAGCCCCATTTTCTATGAGGTTTATAGTCAAATGAATCAAGTATTTCAATGGATCAATCACGATGAAAATATTAGCAGTGCTGTCCAGCAGTTTGCACAGCCCGGATGCCACAGCATTTATGGCTTAGGCGGCTCTGTAAAGAGTATGCTGGTAGGAAAAGCATTGTGCGACATCAATACACAGGCAATCGTTGTCGTTCCTTCCAAAGAAAATGTAGCTGCTTGGATGTCTGATTTGCATTTTATGGTGCCCCATATGCGCATTTTGGATTTTCCTTTTGTTGATAAAGCCGTATTTACGACGACAGCCAAGAGTATTGAGCGAGCTGCCCGTCAAATGGAAGTACTCGGCTACCTGCGTTCCGGCAGTGCCGGTATCGTTTTGGCGACGGCCGAAGAAGCGCTGCAGTATATTATCGCCCCGCAGCGAATTGATGATGCATCTATCGATATTGCGGTAGGCACTGAATACGACCGAAATCAATTGCTGCAGCATTTGGTAGACGGCGGCTACGAACGTGTCGATTTGGTAGAACGGCGGGGCCATTTTTCTGTGCGCGGAGATATTATCGATGTGTATGCCGTCAATTATCCTGACCCGCTCCGCTTGGAATTCTTTGGAGACGAAATGGAAAGCATTCGTTTTTTTGATGCTGCTGACCAAAAATCCAAAGAAACGGCAAAAAGCGTCCGTATTCTGCCGATATCCTTGGAAACACAGCCAGAAGAAGCAACGTATACCTTGCTGGATTATGTTGGCGACGGCGTGATTATTTGGGACGAACCCAATCGAGTGCGTGAAAATTTAAAAAAATTATTCAAAGAATCAGATGACTACAAAGGCCTTGTCTGCCCATGGCAGAAAGCAGTGAGCAAACCGCGCGGCACCCAGGTTGTCTTGTCGCTGCTGGCACAGTCTGTGCCGGATATGACGATTGACTCGTCAGCAAGTTTTGCCGTAAAGATGATGGCCAGTTTCCAGAAACAATTCAATTTATTGGCAGATGAACTACAGCATTGGCAGCAAAATGATAATACAGTCCTCTTTGTTTTAGGCAGCAAAGAACGAACGGCGACAGTGACGTCGTGGCTGAAAAAACAGCAGCAGGAAGTTCTGCCTTACGATGACAACGTGCCGCTAAAAGCAAAAAGCATATATATTGCAGATGGCGAAATCCGCAATGGGTATGAACTGCCGTACGCCAAACTTGTCATTATTTCGGAACGGGATATTTACGGCATGCAGAAACATCGCCTGCGCCATCATGCTGCCAAAGGACAGGAAATTAATGTCTTTACGGATTTAAAACCGGGCGATTATGTGGTTCATGAATCCCACGGGATTGGCCGGTATGACGGTATTAAGACGATAGAGCTGGATGGCGTGCATAAGGATTATTTGGAAATTCATTATGCCGATAAAGATATTTTGTATGTACCGACAGACCAGCTTAATTTGCTGCAGCGGTACATCGGCAACGAAGGGAACACGCCGAAGCTGCACAAAATGGGCGGGAATGATTGGCAGAAAGCCCGCAAAAAGGCGCAGAAATCCATTACGGATTTAGCCGAAAAATTAGTTGATATTTATGCCAAACGAGAAATTGTGACAGGGTATGCGTTTCCACCGGATTCGCCGGAACAGAAAGAGTTTGAAGATGCATTTCCGTATGAAGAAACAGAAGATCAGCTGAAAGCCGTAGCGGCTATCAAAAAGAGTATGGAAAAGCCATTCCCTATGGACTGTCTGGTCTGCGGGGATGTTGGCTTTGGCAAAACCGAAGTGGCGATGCGTGCGATCTTTAAAGCCGTTATGGGCGGCAAGCAAGTCGCCGTCCTCGTGCCGACGACGGTTTTGGCACAGCAGCATTTTCAGACGTTTACCGAACGCTTTGCGCCGTTTGGCATTTCCTGCGATGTGTTGAACCGCTTCCGGTCCTATAAAGAGAAAAAAGAAATTTTGGCTCGGACATTGGACGGCGATATCGATGTGCTGATTGGCACGCACAGTTTGCTCAATAAAAAAGTCAAATTTCAGGATTTGGGACTGCTTGTCGTGGATGAAGAACAGCGGTTTGGCGTAGCGCAGAAGGAAAAATGGAAAGCTTGGGCAGCTAACATTGATGTTCTAACCTTGAGTGCCACCCCGATTCCGCGTACACTCCATATGTCGCTTGTCAATCTGCGTGAAATGTGTGTTATCGAAACGCCGCCGACAGACCGTTTTCCTGTACAGACGTATGTCACAGAATACGATGAACGTATTGTCCGCGATGCTGTCATGCGTGAAAAACGCCGTGGCGGGCAGGTTTTCTTTGTGTATAACCGTGTTGAAACGATTGAACGCATGAAAGATGAACTGCAGGCGCTGCTGCCGAATATTTCTATCGGCATTGCACACGGGCAGATGGCCGGCGGTCAGTTGGAACAGTTGATGTTTGATTTTTATGAAGGCAAGTACGATGTGCTGCTCTGCTCCAGCCTGGTTGAAAATGGGCTGGATGTCGCAAACGCCAACACGATTATTATTTACGATGCCGACCATTTCGGCTTATCGCAGCTGTATCAAATGCGGGGCCGCGTAGGCCGCAGTCACCGCATGGCATATGCATACTTCTTGTATCGCCGTGACAAAGTGCTGTCAGAAGTGGCTGAAAAACGGCTGCAGGCAATTAAAGAATTTACCGAATTGGGTTCCGGCTTTAAAATTGCCATGCGTGATTTGGAAATCCGCGGAGCCGGCAATCTGCTGGGGCGGGAACAGCACGGCAACATTGCCAGTGTCGGGTTTGCCATGTACTGCCATATGCTGGAAGATGCGATTGCCAAAGTGCAGTCCGGCAAAGCGAAGGAAGAACCGACACCGGAAACCGTCATGGAAGTACATGTCGATGCCTTTATCGATGACCAATATATCAGCAACGGCGGTCAAAAGATTGAAATGTATCAGCGAATGGCGATGCTAAAAACAGAAAAAGATTTGACGGATTTGGAAGCCGAGTTATTAGACCGGTACGGCAAGCCGACGCAGCCTGTCAAAACACTGCTGGCCGCTACGCATGTTCGTCTGCAGGCACAGGCACAGCATATCCTTTTGATTTCGCAGAAACGGGATGTGTTGGAATTGAAGTGGCAGCATACGGAACAAATGCCGCCGGTGGCGCAGCTGGATACGAAGCTGCGGCGCAGCATACGGCCTGTTCCCGGCAATCCGCTGATGCTTCGTATTTCGTTGCAGGGCATATCAGATATTTTAGCTTTCCTGGATTCTATATTGAAAACATTTGCAACCTTACGAAAGGGGAATTCGCTTGACTAAAACATCTTTTTTGCAGGGCGCAATGATTTTGACAGTTGCCGGTATCGTCGTAAAAATTCTCGGCGGCATGAATCGCATTCTGTTATCCCGGCTGTTGGGCGGGGAAGGGATAGGCCTGTATCAAATGGCGTATCCTGTATATATTCTGCTGCTCAGTATTGCCGGGGCAGGGATTCCTATTGCCGTATCGATTATGGTCGCTGAACAAACTGCCAAAGGGAATTACAGCGGTGCCAAACGAATTTTTCATATTACCCTGATTACGATGATTATAGCGGCCTTTTTTTGCGGCGCAGCCATGCTTTTTGGTTCCCAAGCGTTGATTCAATACGGTATCGTGCGGGATGAACGAGCGCTGCTGCCGTTGGTCGTGCTGGCTCCGGCACTGACGATTTCTATTATTACGTGCTGTTTCCGCGGCTATTTCCAGGGGCTGCAGCTTATGACACCGACAGCGGTCTCCCAAATGGCAGATCAGTTTGTCCGCGTATGTACGATGCTTATACTGGCTTGGATGTTTTTGCCGTATGGTTTGGAAAAAGCAGCTGCAGGGGCGACGTTTGGTGCTGTTCCGGGTGCTGCCGTTGGCCTAGCTGTTATTGTTTTGCTATACTATCGTCATACACGTACGCCGCTTCCTGCCGATACGCAGGTCTATACGCCCTGCAGGGCGTCACAGGTAATTCGCCGGCTGGCCGTATTGGCTGTTCCCGTAGCAGCTGCCAATATGCTGCTGCCGGCTGTATCGAGCATAGACCTGTTTATTGTGCCGTCTCGACTGGAAGCTGCAGGATATACCGTTCATGAAGCAACTGCCTTATATGGGTATTTGACCGGTATGGCCAATGGCTTGGTGCAGCTGCCGGCCATTTTGACGATTGCCCTGGCTACGAGTCTGGTACCGGCTGTTTCTGCAGCGTATTCGCAAAAAGACGCAGGCAGTATAGTCCAACGAGTTCACACGGCTATGCGTATTGCCAATGCGATTACGGTTCCTGCTTGCTGCGGACTGGCAGTATTAGCCGGGCCTATTTCGCAGATGCTGTATGCAACGCCTGCTGCCGGGCCTGCGATCTGTGTGTTGTCTATTTCTGTCTTTCTGGTAGGGCTGCAGCAAATTACCAGCGGCTTGCTGCAGGGAATGGGACATACAGCCATTCCCTTGTTCAACATGGTCATTGCCGCTGCTTTTAAAATTGTATTAAGCTGGTATTTGACAGCCATTCCCTGGCTGGGCGAAGTCGGCGCTGCCTGGGCTACCAATGTAGACCTTGCCGTAGCCACAGCCCTTAATTTGTATTTTTCGTACCGTTTTATCCAATACCGCGTGCAGTGGACGTATGTATGCCGTCTGTTTTTAGCCGCGGCAGCGATGGCAGGAACGGCTTGGTTTATCTATCATGGGATTCATCTTTTCTTAGGAAATACAGGGGCTACTATACTGGCGATGGGAACTGCCGCGTGTGTCTATGTCATCTGTTTATTCATTTTTCGGGCTGTACAGGCCAGTGATGCAGCCCATATCCCTGTCATAGGCCGCAAATTGGCATCTGTAGTGCAGCGTCTGGAAAAATAAAAGGAGTTACTTGCATGGGAACGATTGAAATTTTATATATGGGAAAAGACCTTCCCGATTGGCAGCATCCGGCAGGCTCGGACATGTCATTTGAAGAATGGTATCAGCCTGTTGTTGCACATTTGCTGGAATTGGCAGCATCGCGCGATATTGTACATACTGTACCTGGCGGGCCCCAAATGGCTGCTGCCGTAAAGCAAATGATTCAAAAGGCCGAAGAAGAACAGCCGGTATCTTCACCGCTGCCGTTTGATATGACGCCGATTATTGATGTAATGGCTGCGCTGCGCGGTGACCACGGCTGCCCGTGGGACAAAGCGCAAACGCACAGTACGCTGCGGCGTTTCTTGCTGGAGGAAGTGTATGAACTGCTCGATGCCATAGATCAGCATGATACCCTGGGAATACGGGAAGAACTGGGTGATGTATTGTATCAAGTCGTGATTCATGCGCGCATCGCAGAAGAAAAAGGCCTTTTTTCAGCACAGGATGTTGTCAAAGACATTTCAGATAAGATGATTCGGCGACATCCCTACGTTTTTGGCGAAAAAAGTCTTGAAAACATAGGTGCGAGTATGTTAAACTGGGATAGATTAAAGCAAGGAGAACAGCGCCAGCATCATAAACACTTGCTGGACGGAGTAGTAAAAGGCTTACCATCACTCCTGCAGGCATACAAACTTCAGGAAAAAGCAGCGAAAGTTGGATTTGAATGGAACGAAACGGAAGAGGTCTTCGATAAGTTTCAAGAAGAATGGCAGGAATTTCGCAGTGCTATACAAGAACATGATCTCGATCATATGGAAGAAGAAGCAGGAGATGTGCTGTTTGTCTTTGCCAATATATGCCGGCGTCTCAAGATAGAGCCGGAATGCGCGTTACATCGGGCTACTACTAAATTCCGCCGTCGTTTTTCCCATGTGGAAGAACGGGTTCAATCTTCGTCCCGCTCTTGGGACGAGTTTACGCTGGATGAGCTGGACTCGTTTTGGAATGAAGCGAAGATGCTGGAACGAAAACCGGCAGAAACTGATTAGCCTGGAACTAATAGATGTAACCATTTAAAGGAGGACTTACCAATGAATAAAACCGATTTAATTAAAAATGTAGCAGAAAGTGCTGAATTGACAAAAAAAGATGCAGAAAAAGCAATCAAAGCTGTTTTTGAAGAAATCAGCCAAGCATTAGCTGAAGGTGATAAAGTTCAAATTATTGGTTTTGGCACATTTGAAGTTCGTCAGCGTAAAGCCCGCGAAGGCCGCAATCCCCGCAACAACGAACCAATTCAAATTGAAGCATCCAAAACACCGGCATTTAAAGCTGGCAAACAGTTAAAAGATTTGGTCAACAATAAATAAATCTTGCAATAACGAAGGGCCGCATAAAAACGGCTCTTTTCTTTTCTTGTAATTTGTCGTAACATAGTATGTAGCTAAGTATCTCAAATCTTCTACGTAAAAGAAGGAATTTCCATGACGAAGAAAAAAGTCCTGATTATGTCGGCTTCTATTGGAACTGGTCATACACAGGCAGCACGAGCCATAGAAGAATATATAAAAACACTGCCAAGAGAGTGGGAGGTAGAACAATTAGATTTTTTGTCTAATGAAGTCCTTTCGATTGATAATATTGTGAAAGAAACATACATTAAAATCCTGGATTTATTTCCCATGCTGTATGATTTGATGTATTATTCTTCGCAGGGATATAAAAAAGGCATGGTTGTCAAAACGCTGATTGCTTGGGGGCTGAAACGCCGCATGCTGCGCGTACTGGCTGAAAAAAAACCGGATATACTGGTATTTACGCATCCCTTTCCTGCCGGAGCCGCCGCGCTGCTGAAACGGCAGCATCGCTTAACGATTCCTATTGTCGGCGTCATTACAGACTTTGCGATTCATCAGCTGTGGGTATACCCGCAAATGGATTTGTACTGCGTTGCGGCTTCACAGCTCAAGGATTTGCTCATGCAGCAGGGGATTTCAGGTGATAAAATCATTGTTTCCGGCATTCCCGTACGCAGTGCGTTTCACCACAGTCATTGGCATTGGGATGAAGCACATGCTAAAAATAAAAATATTCTGATTATGGGCGGCGGCCTGGGAATGGGTTCGATTCGCCAATCACTTGTCCTGTTGGATAAATTGGATGTCGTAGATAGTTTTACTGTCGTTACAGGCTATAATGCAGATTTGTACGATGAAATTTATCAGCTGCGTCATGAATTGTGCCATCCGGTGCAGGTGCTGGGATATACGAATCATATCCCTGAGCTCATGCAGCAGGCATCTCTGCTGGTAACCAAACCAGGCGCACTGACGTGTACGGAAGCTGCGACAGTGCAGGTGCCGATGGTATTATACAGTCCCATTCCGGGACAGGAAGAAGCAAATGCTACGTATATGCAGGAAAAGTGCTGTGCCCGCTGGGTCAAGCGGCAGGAAGATTTAGTTGACGTTGTATCGGAACTTCTGACACATCCCGATATGCTGCAAACAATGGCAGACGCCAGTCTGGCATGCCACCGCAATGGGGCCAGCATCATCGGCGCACAGATTTGCCGCATGCTGCTGCCGCAAAACAAACCGCAGCCATCTCCAGCGAGCAATCCATGTTCCCACGAAACGATATAATAGAGCCGGGGCATCACGCAGCACTGCTGCCGTGACTGTGTCCGGCTTTTTTTTGCAGGAGGACGTTATCATGAAAAAACGAAGAAAACGCAGCAGCCGCTCTCTGCGCCGCTCTCGCTCTTTGGTTACACCGCTTAGTGTCTTGTTTGTCATGCTGGCAGTTTGTGCAGGAGGCGCGTATTGGAATGCCAATGCGGATACACCGCTGGCTATATCGCAGACAACCACTGCTTCCATGGAGCAGCTGCCGTCTGGCAGTACTGATGGAAAGGATGCTGTATATACACAAGTTTCTGCAGAACTGCAGGATGCAGTTGAACGTTGGCTGCAGGCACAGCATGCCGATGTTTCTACCATAAAAACGGAAGATCGGCAGGAACACCGCCGTGCGACGGGAGGACAGATTCGATGGACAACCAAGAGCTTACTGGTCGTGCCGTCTAAAACGTTTTCCCGGCAGGAATTGGAAAAGCAGTTGAGCAGCAGTAAAGGGAAAGCTGTCATTTATCGGGCAGAAAAAACGACGTTAGACGGTAAAAATGTCACGGAATATGATATTGCTTATTTTGAAATGCTGGATAAAGAACAGCTTTATTTGGTCATGGATAAATTGTATGTCACAGCCCCTAAATCGAAACCCAGTCTGCTGGAAAACATCAAAGAATTTATATTGGGGTCCACAAGCGGTTCTTTAAAAGATGTGCCAGCAAAAGCTGTATCTGAAAAACCGGAAACAGCCAGCAAACAAGCTGCTGCCGGCAAACAAAATCATCCTGCCCAGGTAAAAGGACGGTTGGCGATTGTCATTGACGATTGCGGCAGTGATATGACAACTCTTGAAAAATTAAATAAACTGCCGATTCCGTTGACGTATTCTGTCATGCCGAATAAAGCACATACGACAGAATCTGCCCAGAGCGGTTATCAAGCGGGCCGTAAAATTTTTGTCCATCTGCCGATGCAGCCGCTGAATGTATCATCTTCGGAATCTGTTTTTATAGGCAGCGATATGAGCGACAACAAAGTAAAATTGACAACGAATAAACTGCTCGACCAGGTACCGCATGCAATCGGCATGAATAACCATCAAGGATCGATGGCAACAGCAGATACCCGTTTGATGAAAGATGTCATGTCTGTCATGAAGAAACGTAAATTGGTATATTTAGACAGCCGAACCAACAGCACGTCTGTAGGAGAACAAACAGCGGCATCAATGGGAATTGCGACAAGCCGCAACAACTTATTTATCGACAATGATGCTGATGTCAGTGCGATAAAACAGCGTCTTCGCCAAGGAGGCGAAATAGCCAAAAGCAACGGCAGTGCCATTATTATTGGCCATTGTCGTCCCAAGACAGCACAAGCACTTAGCGAAATGCTGGATGAATTAAATAAAGAAGGCATTGAAATTGTGTTTGTCACAGAATTGATGCAGTAAGGAAAAAACATGGAAATTTTTAATGATATTTCGATATATATGTTAGTATTCGTCATGGCCGGCGGCTTTTTAGCCGGCTTTGTCGATTCGATTGCCGGCGGCGGCGGTCTGATTTCACTGCCCGTGTTGATGGCGACAGGCATGCCGCCGCATCTTGCCGTCGGTACCAATAAGTTTTCAGCTACTTTTGGCGCGGTGATGAGTGCCTGGCAGTTTGTACGAGCCGGCAAAGTTGACATGCATTTGATGAAGCGCGTCATTCCTTTTACGTTTATTGGGGCCGTGATTGGCTGTGTCTGCATGCTGCATATGTCAGCCAAATGGCTGCAGCCTATTATTATTCTGGCACTCATTGCGACAGCCGTTTTTGTTTTTACACAGCGAAACCTTGGCAGTACGAATACCTATAAAGGAGAAACGAAAAAATCCCTGCTGCAGTCTATGGCTGCGGCTTTGGCTATCGGCTTTTATGACGGCTTTATTGGTCCGGGGACGGGGACTTTTTTGATTGTGGCCTTTGCCATGATTGGTTTTGATTTCATCATTGCCGCAGGCAATGCCAAGATTCTGAATCTAGTCAGCAATATCACGGCCTTTGTTTTATTAGTCTACAGCGGTAAAATTTTATATGTATATGGCGCTGCCATGGCCGTTTGTATTTTTTCCGGCGCATACTTTGGTTCTCGCATGGCAATTCATCGCGGTACCGGCTTTGTTCGCGGCATTATGCTGACGGTGACGATTCTCTTGATTGGCAAATTAGCGTTAACGTATGCAGGTATCATTTAAAAAGTAAAAAGGAGTACACAGATGAACGCGAAAACAGCATGTATCAGCGGCGGCACCTCCGGCATAGGGCTGGCAACGGCTGAAATCCTTTTGGCAAAAGGCTGGCAGGTAGCCATTTGCGGCCGTCATGAAACAAAAGGCCGTGAGGCGCTGCAGTACCTTTCCCAAAAAGGACATACGGCATCTTATATTGCCGGTGATGTCAGCAAAGACAGCGACTGCCAACAGATTATTGCGCAGACAATTCACCAATTCGGCCGACTGGACGGGCTGGTTACATCTGCAGGATATTATGAAGAAGAACTGTTGGAAAACACGACGCCGCAGCAAGTAGAACGTCTTTTTTCCGTCAATGTCTACGGGACAATTTCTCTGTGCCGCTATGCCATGCCGCATCTGAAAAAAAGCCGCGGCAGCATCGTAACCGTCAGCAGTGATGCCGGCCTGCAGGGTAATGTAGCCTGTTCTATTTATGGTGCTACCAAAGGAGCCGTCATTGCGTTTACTAAATCATTGGCTTTAGAAGCTGCACCACATCAAGTACGGGTCAACTGCGTTTGCCCTGGCGACGTAGATACGCCGTTATTGGAAAAACAGCTGCAGGAAGATCCGACACTTACCCGGCAGTCCCTGCAAGAACACTATCCGTTATACCGTCTGGCACAACCGGAAGAAATCGGCCGCAGCATCGCGTTTTTGTTAAGCGATGACGCTTCTTTTATTACCGCTGCGGCATTATCTGTAGACGGCGGTTTGACAAGCTGGTAAAAAAATGAGAAAATTAAAGCATGAATATTTTTTTTGAGGCGATGGGGTGATATATATGTCAGAAGAAACAAAGACAGTAGAAGAATTGCAAGCAGAAATTGCTAAATTAAAAGCTGAATTAGCAGATTTAAAAGCACAGGCAGGTCCGGCAGTAAACGAAGACGCTGCCATGAACGTGATGAATTCACTGGATCAATCCACGGAAGATGCCGATGTAAAGGTAGAAACCTTATGCCGCTGGGCAGCTGCACGGGCTGGTGCTATCGTCGTTGCACCTGTATTGGGGACCGTAGCCCTGATGGCCAATGAAGTATATTTGGTAAGTCGTATTGCCCGCGTATACAATATTAAACTGACGGAACGCGCATTGATTGCTTTCCTTGGGGCTGTAGGCAGCCGCATGGCCGGCAACCTTTTGACCACCCTGATTCCATTCAGTGCGATTCAGGTACCCGTCGCTGTAGGCATTACGTACAGCCTGGGACGTGTTACGCAGCGCTGGATGAAGGACGGCATGCCGACTGACATGGGTCCTTACATTGAAATGATGTCTGAATGGAAGGATAAAGCACGGGAACAAGTAGACCGGCTTCGTGAAAGCCCGCTCAAAAATGTTCCGCTGGGCGATGAAACGATTGATTTCATGAAAAAATGGAGCGGCGCTGCCAAAGACAAACTGCAGGATGTCAAAGAAAAAGGACAAGAATTATACCATACCGTACGTCATCCTAATGATTTAGTAGAAGAAATCATTGATGAAAAGGAAAAGGCGGAAGCAGCTGAAACTCCGGCAGATACAGCAGAACCTGAAGAAAAAGCGGCAGAAGAACCTAATACAGAAGCACCGGCAGAGGAACCGGCTGCAGATGCTGCGGCAGCTGCGTTAGATGAACAAGTCAAAGCCGCAGTAGAAGATGCGAAGAAACCATTAGAAAACGAATAGGACTAGGCTTATGTGGAAAATACTGCATTTCTTTGCTCGTTTTTATACACCAGGAAAATTTATCCGATTTATTCAGGGGACAGGACGCCGTATTCGCTTTATGCCCAAACTGCTTGCTATTTTTTACTGCATGCAGGATGAAGACACGCCCAAAGTGGTCAAATTGGCTTTGATGGGCGCGTTAGGATACGTAATCTTGCCGTTTGATTTGATTCCTGATGGCTTTGCCGGCATAGGCTGGCTGGATGACGCTGCTGTGGTTGCTGCTGCGCTTCATTTTGCGGGTACGTATTTGAAGCCGGAACACAAAGAAAAAGTGCGCCATATGTTTCCGTTTGTAAAATTATAGGTACATAACCAATTTCGAGAAATAACCCATCTCGGAATTGGTTATTTTTTCTTAAAATAATAGACAAATCCTTTGACAAACATACAGCATCATCGTAAAATGATATGAGTGCGTTTTATAATGGGAGTAGATAAAAAATGGTTACAGTTATTGAAAAAGTGCGTTTTTATGAAACAGACATGATGGGAATTGCCCACCACTCCAATCACATTCGTTGGTTTGAATGCGGCCGTTGTGAATACCTGCGTCAGGCGGGTATTGACTTATTTGAACTCATGGATCAGGGAATATTATTTCCTATCAAACATGTATCGTGTGAATATATTTCGCCCATCAATTATGCAGACACCATTGTTATCGAAACCCGTCTTACCAAATTGACACGGGCCCAAATGGTATATTCCTACCGCATTGTGCGCAAAGATGATGGTACCGTATTGGCAACGGGAACTACCCAAAATGTCTTTACACATAAAGATACAGGAGCCGTTGCCCGCTTGGATGATGCACATTATAAAAAGCTGAAAGCATGGTATGAACAAGAAAAGAAAGCCGTGCAATAATGGAGGAGTGTTTAGTGGATAGGAATACACAACCTATCGGCGTATTTGATTCCGGCGTCGGTGGATTGACCGTCGTGAACAAGCTGCGTATGCTGCTGCCGCATGAAAACATTATCTATGTAGGGGATACGAAACGAAATCCGTATGGGTCGCGTACACCGGAAGAAATCGTATCCTATACGCGGGATATACTGCGGTACATGACTGCGCAGGGCGTTAAATTAGTAGCAATCGGCTGTAATACGGTTACGGCAGTTGCGTATGATATAGTACGCTCAGAAGTGACATATCCGCTGATTGGCATGAGCCGCGGCATTGCTACGGCCAGAGAAATTACGACAACCAAAAAAATTGCTGTTTTTGCAACTGAATTGACGATTTCTAATCACAGTCATAAAAAAATTGCCGCCGCTGTCGATCCTGAACTTGAAATCATCGAGCAGGCCTGCCCGGCATTGGCCAATTTGATTGAACGAGGTATTCTCAGCGGGGAAGAAATTATGTCGCCGCTGAGAAAATATACGGCGCCGATTATTGCCTCCGGTGCAGACACTGCCATTTTCGGTTGTACGCATTTTCCTTTTATTCAGCCGCTGTTCGAAGAATTATGCGGCGATACGATAGCCTTTGTCGATCCGGCCCATGAAATGGCCCTGCAGACATTGGATGTATTGAAAAAGGATAATTTGCTGAATGAAAATGCTGAAAACGGCTATTTAAAGCTTTGTTTTACAGCTGAACCGGAACGGGGAGGCAGACTGGCGGAACATTTAATTCCGGCTAATGAATTTACTGTCGAAAAAATTTCCTTTGCCTAAGGGCAAATATATCGCATATTATTCATATTTTTAGTAAAAGGAGTCTTGAGCCGTGTTACTGTATGTATTAATCAATGTCGTAATTGCCGTTATCGGCATCGTTGCCGTATTGTATCTGTTGTTCCGCCTGTTTGCCTGGCGGCAGGGAGATGCCCGCTTTGTCATTGAAGCGCGCCGCCGTGCTCCCTTCACGTTGAAAGAATTGACAACAGATACGGCTGTGTTTGAAACAGAAGTTCCGTTTTATAATGGCGGACGTCAGTTAGGTACTATCATGGATTTCTATCCCCGTACGCTGCTGCCGCGTGAACAGTATGACAAATGTGTCGTTCATTCACAGCTTGCCAATAAAGATGCTGAACGTGACGACAACTATTGGGAATCCGTCATTTATAATCCTGGCGACCATGGTAAAATTCGCGTTACGATTGCACTGGTCAGCAAAAATCATTCCATTCGTGAAGATTTAAAAACATTCCCGGATATGCCGATTGATTTGGTATATCAAGTGGTTTCTCGTAGTGAATGGTATATCCACAAAGCCCGTATTACCTTAAAAGCTACGGAAGTCCAACACGAACTGGAACTACATTAGGAGGTATATGGCAATGGCAGAATTAGAATTAATTCCTGTAAAAACAAGAATTCTTACAGATAAAGATGATATTGTAGATGTAATTGAAGAATATGCAAAAAAAGATGTCGGCCCCGATGACATTGTTTGCTCTGCAGAAAGTGTCGTTGCGATTACACAGCGTCGGTATACGCGTCCGGAAGAACTGACTCCATCCTGGCAGGCACGGTTAATGCGCCGTTTCGTTCCTGGCGAAGGCAGTATGGCAAGCTTGTATGGCATGCAGGCTGCTATGAACCTGGAAGGGGAATGGAAAATGCTCTTTTGCTTTATCATCGGCTTTTTGGCAAAATTGGTTGGCAAGACCGGTGTCTGGTATCATCTGTGCCGGCAGGCATCACTGACTGACGACGTCACAGGTACAATGCCGCCTTTTGATAAATGCATTGTATATGGACCGGCTGAACCGGATAAAGTAGCAGAAAAAATCAAACAGCGTCTGGGCTGCTACGGAGCCTGCGTTGCCGATGTCAACGACTTGAAACGTTCTGCTGTATTGGGCCATTCCCGCGGCTTAGATCCGAAAGAAATCGCAAAAATTTTAATCGATAATCCGTTTGGCAATGCATCTCAAAAAACGCCGATTGTCATCATTAAAAACTATGCCAAATTTGTAAAAAATAAAGCCAATACATCGGCGAAAGGATAAGGCATATGAAGCAGACTATCGTACTGGCTACACATAACGCCGGTAAGATTCGCGAATTGAAAACAATCTTGCAGCCTTTAGGGTATGATGTAAAAGCGATTCATGAAATCTGTCCTCATATAAAAGAACCGGAAGAAACGGGTACAACTTTTGCTGAAAACGCCCGTCTGAAAGCAGCGTATTATCTGCAGGCAACAGGGCTTCCCTGTCTTGCCGACGATTCCGGCATTATTGCCGATGCACTGCAGGGCCGTCCCGGCGTTTATTCAGCACGTTTTGCCGGTCCAGAATGTGATGACGAAAAAAATAATCAAAAGCTGATTCAGGAATTATCTGCGTTTCCTCCGGAAAAACGGACGGCACATTATGCCTGCGTTTTAGTTCTTCTCTTTCCAGATGGTCGTGAAATCGAAGCTGAAGGCCGCTGCGAAGGGGTTATTCGTGACTTTTACGCTGGTTCCAATGGATTTGGCTACGACCCGTTATTTTATGTTCCGGATAAAGGAAAGACGATGGCAGAAATGTCCATGGATGAAAAAAACGCAATCAGTCATCGCGGCAAAGCGCTGCGGAAACTGGCAGAGGCGTTATCATGAGTAAAGTATATGTCGGTATTGTCAGTGACAGTCACGGACGGTTTGCGGCATTGGAAAAAATGGTAGAACAGGCCCCCGATGTTGCTGCTTGGATTCACTGCGGTGATTACTGTGAAGATGGCGATGATTTGGCTATCTATACAGGGGTTCCTGTATATACTGTACTAGGGAATAATGACTTCATGACAGAGATAAACACCCCGGAATACCGCAATATTATGATTGGCGGTATTCATATTGCAGCGATTCACGGTCATCAATGGTACGGCAGGCAGCGTTTAGAAAAATTAGCGGCGTTGGGAAAGCAAATGGATGCTGCGCTTGTTGTCTTTGGCCATACACATCGCCGGTATTATGAAACGGTAAATGGCATGCCGATTTTAAACCCAGGAAGTATTGCACTGCCTCGCGACGGCCGTCAAGGGACCTATGCCATATGCTGCATTGAAAACAGCGTACTGACAGATGTACGCATGTATGAATTGACCAAGTAAACGTAAGTGGATTACTGTAACTCTAAAGTAAAGGTATGGATGATATGAAAAGTAAAGCAAATAAACTTAAACTATATGGTTTCAATAATCTGACCAAAACGCTGAGCTTCAATATGTATGACATCTGTTACGCCGTAAGCAACGAAGCAAGGCAGCAATATATCGAGTATATCGATGAACAGTACAATGCAGAACGATTGACGAAAATTTTGAAGAATGTCTCTTCGATTATTGGTGCGCATATTCTGAACGTTGCCAGTCAGGATTACGACCCGCAGGGTGCCAGTGTCACGATTTTAATTTCTGAAGAAGAAATAGAACAAGCTAAAGATGCTGACGTAGTGTGCCATTTAGATAAAAGCCATTTGACTGTGCACACCTATCCGGAAAGCCATCCGCAAAAGGGCATCATGACGTTTCGGGCAGATATTGACGTTTCTACATGCGGACGTATTTCCCCGTTGAATGCCTTAAATTATCTCTTGGACAGCTTTGATTCGGACATTGTCACGTTGGATTACAGAGTGCGCGGCTTTACGCGGGATGTAAACGGAAAGAAATTGTTTATCGACCATCGCATCAATTCCATTCAAAATTATATTTCCCAAGCTACACGCAATCGGTATGATATGATTGATGTCAACGTATACCAAGAAAATATTTTCCATACCAAAATGATGCTGAAAGAATTTGATTTAAATAACTATCTGTTTAATATAACCAAAGATCAACTGACAGAACGGCAGCAAATACAAATTTATCGGCTGCTGCGCCAGGAAATGCAGGAAATATTTCACGGACGAAATATGCCGACCATACGGTAAAAAACAGGCTGCTGCCTGTTAGCATGGAGTATGAATACCCGGCTAGACCCAAGCAATACAAAGTCTCATGGCCACGCTGTTAAAAGTGCGGAGCATGAGACTTTTTGCGTATAGTACCTCATCATACTATACGGGTAGGAGCGTGAATAAAAAATTTAATTTTACGTATGGGGAAGAGAAAAAAGGAGGTTGCAGTAAAATTGATATCCATTTATCTTCAAGGGCTCTCGTTGGGACTTGCGTATGTAGCCCCGATTGGCATGCAGAACCTGTTTGTCATTAACAGTGCTATGAGCCAGAATCTAGGACGCGTAGCAGCAACGGCTCTCATTGTTACCTTTTGGGATATTTCCCTCGGACTTGCTTGTTTTCTTGGCGTAGGAGCTCTGATGGAAGCGCTGCCATGGCTGCAGGAGCTTATCCTTGGCGGCGGCGGAATGCTGGTCATGTATATCGGTATAGGGCTGGTTCGTTCCAAAGCCGATTTACGCAGCGAGACGAATGTAAATCGGCCGCTTTGGAAACTGATTGGTACTGCTTTTGTTGTGACATGGCTGAATCCGCAGGCTTTAATTGACGGCACGTTAATGCTGGGTGCTTTCCGTGCTTCTTTGCCTCTAGGCGGCGATTCCTATTTTATTACCGGTTTTGCCTCAGCCAGTGTTATCTGGTTTAGCTGCCTGGCCACTGTAGTCCATCTGCTGGGCAGCAAAATCAACAGTACCGTCCTCACATGGTTGAACCGCATCTGCGGCGCTGTCATTATTCTCTATGGAATCAAACTGCTCTATACGTTGGTGCAAATGGTTCGAGTGTAAAAATACGGTTTTGTGAACTCCCTGCAGGGTACGAGAATTCTTTTTTTATGATATAATAAGACCATATGAATTTACTGTCATATCAATTCACTTGTAGTTAAGGGAGTGCTATACATTGGATACAAAAAAAACGTTATGCAAAATCGGCCGTAAAATGAAAGAAGCTGGTTTGGTGGCAGCTTGTGACGGCAATATCAGCTTTCGCCGTGCAGATGGAACGATTGTCATTACACCGTCAGGCGTACCTAAAGGAGAAGTGAAACCGTCTGATTTACTGATACTAGATGCCAACGGCAAACTGCTAAAAGGGAAGGGCAAACCATCTTCCGAAACAGCGCTGCATGTAGAAGTGTATAAAGCCAGACCGGATGTACAGGCGATTATTCATGCCCACCCGATTGTAGCAACGGCAGTGACTGTTGCCGGATTGCCGTTTCCCAGCAATATCGTTACTGAAGGCAGCCTGGTCTTGGGGCCTGTCGTACCGACCGTACCCTATGCAGCTCCGGGGAGCCAGGAGTTAGCCGCTGCCTGTGCTGAATATGCAAAAAAAGTAAATGTTTTTCTGATGGAACGCCACGGCGCATCGGCACTGGGAAAAGATTTAAATGAAGCATTAAACCGGATGGAAACGTTGGAAGCTGTAGCCAAAGTATATCGAGCTTCTTTAGCGTTTGCTGTCAATACACATACCTTAGAAGAAATCAAACGCACGCAGGATTTAGCGTCTCTCTTGGAACGGTAACTACAGCGTACAAAAACATATAAAACTAAAACGGGGCTGTGACAAAATGAGATTTTTTAGTCCATTTTGTCACAGCCCTTTTACTGTACTATTTTACGTGCATCATTTGCAGCATTACCATTCATGTTCTTCACATGAAAAACTTTTACAAAGAAGAGCAGGGTACATGATGGCAAAAATGTTATGTTACAATCCTGTTTTGTTACAGCAACAGAACCTGCTGCATGCTATTTGGATGCAGCCTTGCTCCAATCTTTCGGTTCAACCATATACGTTGTTTGATTTTCAAAAATAACAAACCCCGGTGCCGCATGGGCAGGTTTCTTTACGTTGCGCACCAATGTGCAGTCTACTTCGACTTTGGAACTATTGCGGCTTTTGCTGTAATAGGCGGCTAACTGCGCAGCGATTAGGATTTGTTTTTCTGTTGGCTGTACACGATGGCAGGCCAAGATGACATGAGAGCCGGTTTGATTTTTTACATGGAACCATAAATCATAGGGATGAGCTTTTTTGGTCGTTAAGAAATCATTCTGCCGGTTGTTTCTGCCTACCCAAACAGCTAATCCATCGGCATCAACGGTCAAAATATGCTGGGAAAATTCACGTTTCATTTTGTCTTTAGACGAAGAAGCAATCAGCCCCATTTGTTTCATTTCTGCTTTGATGTCTGCGACTTCTCCCTTGCTGCCAATATTTTCCAACGCATATTCCAAAGAATAGAGGTACTCTAAATGGCGTTGATTTTCTTCATGCAGCTCGGCTGACTTTTGTTTGCGGTTTCGCATTTTTGTGTATTTTTTGTAGTACCGGTTGGCATTATCCGTCATGGAGTATGCTGGTTCCAGTGGAATTGTCAGGGATTCCTGCTGCTCTGACAATAAATTTTTTACCGTAATGCTTTTTTCATGGTCATGTTTTTCATACGCATAAATCATCAACAAGTCACCGTACAATTTATACGTATCCATTTTATCGGTTTCTTTTAATTCTGCAGCAATGCGTTTGATTTTACGCTTTTGTTTTTCGATGAGTTTAGCTACCCGTTTCTGCATGATTTCTTGTTCACCATTTAAGCTGCGGTGCGTAGCTTGATATTCATCTAAATATTCTTCAATAAGGGAAAAATGGCGCCGTGGATATTGACGCAGGCTTTCTAATTCCAAGGGAAAAATGACTTCTTTATTCTTTACGGTATATACATAGGCACCGGAAATATGCTGCAGCTCCTTGCCGAATGTTTCGACGGCCCGGCACCATGTGAATTTATCAGCCGATGACAGCGTATCTACTGTTTGATTTTTCTGGAGATTTGTACGGTATGCTAATTCATCCAGCACAATCGTACTCATGCCGTTAAACCGTTTCAGCATCCATTTTCCCAACGGTTCGTCTGTGCCGGTCTGCATCATATCGGCTAATTCTTCGGCAGAAAACGCAAAAGGATCCATTCGCATAAAATTAGGCGGAAAATCATACGGTTCTTTGGGGGCAATAGTCCGCAGTGCTTGTTTATCCTTACGTGTTTTAATCAATGCCTCGATAATGGTGCCGTTTTCTGTAAAAATAACATTACTGTATTTTCCCATCAGTTCGACATGAATTTTACGGGTTGCCAATCGGCCGGATATGTCCAGTACGTCTACAGTGATTTCAATGAGACGGTCCAAATGCAGCTGCTGAATCGATGCAATGCGCCCGTTTTCATAGTATTTCCGCAGGAACATACACAGTCCTGTCGGGATATCCGGCGTAGGGGGCATTTTTTTTGCGATATACAGGCGCGGCGAATCGTCCAGCGTCATGATGAGATGATGGATACCTGTTTCATTAAATATGCGAAAATAAAGAGAACGGCCGTCCAATTGATAAATTTTGGATATTTGTCCTCCTTGTAATATATCTTTTAATTCATTTGTAATGCCATGCAATGTAATACCATCGAGATTCATCGTTCTTATCTCCTCTTCTGTCTTTAGAAAACTGCTTTTATCATACCATGAATAGGGGATTCTGAGTAGAGAACAGGCCATTTTCTCTAAAAAATATCGATTTTTTTCTGAAAGAACATAGACCAAACTCATAATTTAAGCTATACTAATATTTTAGAATGATACGATAAAGGAGGTCCTCATATTGCGAAGTATGACTGGATTTGGTGCCGGAACGTACAGTACTGAATCGTTGAGCGTGACGATTGAAATGCGTGCCGTCAACCAACGGTTTTTAGAGCTGAATATACGTATGCCCCATGCTTATTTGGCACTGGAAGATACATTGCGCCAACATATAAAGCAAGTACTGCACCGAGGCAAAGTAGATGTCTTTGTAACGGTTCGTGAAATTGCGCCGAAGGAACCAACCATTTCTATCAATTATGCCGCATTGACCGCTTGTAAAAATGCGTTGGATGCTGTACAGGCCAACGTATTCGACGGTGAAAAAACGACGCTTCCCGTCGTGATGAACTTGACGAAAGATTGGTTTTCCCAAGAACCGCCGGTCATCAATACGGAAGCTGTCTGGCCCGTGTTTGAACAAGCCCTTTCCCAGTCTTTGCAGGAAATCGCGGCAATGCGTCAGCGTGAAGGTGAAAACATCAGCCGGGATTTGCTTAAACGGACAGCATCGATGACAGCGATGATTGATGCGATTGCTTCCCGTAAAGAAGATATCGTTGCCCGCTACCAAGAACGACTGGAAAAGAAAATCATGTCACTGTTGGAAAAAGCGGACAAAGTTCCTGATGAAGACCGGCTGCTGCAGGAAGTCGCGATATATGCAGACAAAGTCGATTTTACAGAGGAAGTTGTACGTTTCCGCAGCCATGTGGTACAATTAAAAGGGTTTTTGCAGCAAGAAGGAGATATAGGCCGCAAGCTCGATTTCCTTATTCAGGAAATGAATCGCGAAGTGAATACGATTGGATCTAAAGCTGGCGATATGGATGTCACTGAATATGTGCTGCAGCTCAAGAATGAAATAGAAAAAATCCGCGAACAAATTCAAAATATTGAATAAGGGTGAAGCTATGAACTTTAACTTACTGAATATTGGGTTTGGCAACATGGTAATGAGCAGCAAAGTGGTCGCGATTATCAGCCCGGAATCAGCGCCTATCAAGCGGATGATTCAAGATGCGCGGGAACGCAATACGCTGATTGATGCGACGTTTGGCCGCAAGACCCGGTCTGTCCTGATTATGGACAACGGGCAAATTATCTTGTCTGCGCTGCAGGCAGAAACCATTTCTCATCGTATTTTGCAGGTCGGTGAACCTGGTGATGATGTTGAACAAGAAGAAACGTAGAAGAGAGGATGTTTTTACATGATCGATTCCGGCTTATTGATTGTGGTATCCGGACCGTCCGGAGCAGGAAAAGGAACTATATGTGATGCGCTTCGCAAACGCTTCCCCAAAATTCATTATTCCATTTCTATGACGACAAGAGATCCTCGACCGGGTGAAGTCGACGGCGTAAATTATTATTTTACCAACAACAGCCATTTTGAAGAGCTGCTGGAGCAGGATGCTTTTTTAGAACATGCCAAAGTATATGACCATTATTATGGGACCCCCAAAGAGTATGTCTACAACATGCTTCAGGAAGGCAATCATATTATGCTGGAAATTGATATTCAAGGCGCGATGCAGGTCAAAGAAAAATATCCGCAGTGTGTCCTCATTTATATTGTTCCTCCCAGCAAAGCCGTATTGGAAGCCCGGCTTCGCGGCCGTCATACAGACAGCGATGAAGTCATTGCCGGCCGTTTGGCAAAGGCAAGCGCCGAATTGGAATGGATACCCAACTATGACTACCTGATTATTAATGACGAGTTGGATACTGCGGTGGAAGAAGCTTCTGCTGTACTGCAGGCAGAAGAAGACAAGGCAGCTCGTCTTGCACATCGTATTGCCGTATTGAAGGAAAATTATAAATAATTGCAGTTTTAAAAGGAGAGATGTTTTATGTTAATTAAACCGACGTTGGAATCTTTGATGACAAAAGTAGACAGCAAATATACATTGGTAACCTTGGCAGCTAAACGGGCCCGCGAATTGACAGATGGGGATGAACCGTTAGTAGATGTAGATACGACAAAAGTAGTATCGATTGCGATGGAAGAAATCGACCAGGGTAAAATTACATATGAAGCCCCGCAAGCCGGTATCAAATAAACGACGGAGGCTATCATGCTATTAGAAAATAAGAACGTTGTCCTCGGTGTCACCGGCGGTATTGCTGCGTTTAAAGCGGCAGAAATCGCCAGTCAGCTGCGCAAGCGCGGTGCCCATGTCAAATGTATCATGACGCAGCATGCGACGGAATTTATTACGCCGTTGACTATGCGGGAAATTTCCGGCAATCCGGTAGCTGTTTCTATGTTCGGCGATATTCCGGAATTTAATGTGGAACACATTGCCTTGGCACAGTGGGCAGATATATTTGTCATTGCGCCGGCAACGGCCAATATCATCGGTAAAATTGCCGGCGGAATTGCTGATGATATGCTGTCCACAACAGTCATGGCTACCAAAGCACCGGTATTGATTGCCCCGGCAATGAATACCAACATGTACCTCAATCCGATTGTACAGGACAACATTCATAAGCTGGAACAGTATGGCTATGAATTCATCACGCCGGCAAGCGGCCATCTGGCCTGCGGTACTACTGGTGTAGGGCGTCTTCCTGAACCAGCCGATATTATCGACCATATCGAATGGACCGTATGCTGTACGGATTTGCTGAAAGGAAAAAAAGTAATCGTCACGGCCGGCGGCACCCGGGAACCGATAGATCCGGTTCGTTTTATTGGCAATCATTCCAGCGGACGCATGGGCTTTGCGATTGCCAAAGCAGCTGCCTTCGCCGGCGCAGAAGTCACGCTGGTTGCCGGCACAACAGATCATCTCAAAACACCGGTGGGCCTGGCGCGGCGCATTGATGTCGGCAGTACGCGGGATATGAAAGAAGTCGTCGATTCGTATTACGATACGTGTGATTTAGTCATTAAAGCGGCGGCTGTCGCAGATTACCGGTCAGCGCATCCGGCAGAAAACAAAATCAAAAAATCAGATGAAACACTGACATTGCCGATGACGAAAAACCCAGATATTTTATTTGGCTTAGGCCAACGGAAACGCCATCAGGTCTTGATTGGTTTCGCTGCGGAAACGACACATGTACTAGAATACGGAGCAGCTAAACTGAAAAAGAAAAATCTGGACATGCTCGTAGCCAATGATGTCAGTGCAGAAGGCGCTGGCTTTAAAGGAACAACGAATATTGCAACCTTCCTCTTTCCCGATGGTTCCGTTGAAAAATTGGAAAAAATGGGAAAAGATGAATTAGCGGCTCTTATTGTGCAGCGGGCAGCAGCTATTCTAGCAAAGAAAGCATAATGCAAAAAAAGGAATCTTCACTGACGAAGATTCCTTTTTTATGTATAGCATGTTGTTGACAAGGGGATTATAGTTGTTGTACTGCCCGAAGCACATCTTTTGCCATATTATTGAGGTTATAGGCAGATGTAGTAATAATAGCACAGTGCGCTTCTTTAGCCATAGCCACTACACGCTTAATTTCTTCTGTTTCTCCTTCGTATAAGTGGACAATAACAAAATTAGATTCTTCAACGGCCAGCATGGGATCTCGCTGCCGTATCAGCATGACCAGCTGCGGAAATCTAGCGGCTACATATTGCTGCCATTCCATGCTGCCGCCAATATAACTAACGCGCTGGCAGTTCAGTACGTTGTCCAAATCCCGCGTATAATCATGTTGTGACATAAACGTAGGAATCGAAAGGTCTGCCTCTTCTTTGGGCTTTTTGACTGTATCGGCAGCTTTCTGTTCTGCCTGCGGTGTGCTGGCTGCCGGAGATGGGGAGGATGGGGCTGCTGTCTTGAGCTTGTTTAATTCATCCCGCATAGCAAGCATGTCATTTAGCTGCTGTGCTGCTTTTTCCTTTATTTTTTCTATATAGCGATCTTTTTCTTTTAGTACTTTTTCACAAGCTTCTTTGTCTTTGGCGCGTTCTGAACGTTCTACATTCAATTCGTGCCGCAGGCGCTGCAGTTCAGATTCTACGGCCTTGCGGTTGTTTGCCTCGATGCGCAGACGCAGTAATTCTTCTTTACATGCTTCCATTTCGGCTTTTTCATTTCGCAGCTGCTGCAATTCTTCCCGTTCTTTTCCCAGTAAAATAGAGGGGGTATTCATGCCTGTTCCAGCCGCGGCATCAGGAGTTACCCACGGCTGGTCAGATACTGCCAGCAAATACATTCCCAGGGACGCAGCAAATTCGTGCTTGATTTCCTGAATCAGCTTAAATTCCGGAGCAACGTCTACAATATCGTCATCTTGTTCAATAATCACTAAATCGATGATGCCTTTATATTGAAAATTTCGTAATTGCTGCACGTCTTCATATTTTTCAATATGAATGGTCCCTACATAAATTTCTTTTTGCAGCTGTGATGTCCAAAAATACGTATTGATGAACAGCCGTGATGCCGTTTGTTCATACATGCGAAATGTTAAACGGCGCTGTGCATCCTGCATGCCGATAGCATGCGTAAATGTCAAAGAACCGTCCTGCAGCAATGATGCTGCCAACGCACTGACTTTATACCATTTGCCGAATATATCCACGCGTTTTGCTTTGCGAAGTTCGGCTGGCCCGCAGTATTTAGCTTGCTCAAAATAGGGGTCGTTAAAGAAAATATCCTTCGGCCTCAATTTTTTCATACTCTATCATCCTTTCTGTTCTTGCTTTTGTATTATACCATGATTTTTTAAGGATACGCGAAATTCTTTTACATGTTTTGTTATATCTTTTAGTGAAAAGGCCTTGCAATATCTTATAACTTGCTATATAATATGGCAGTGAAATAAATATAGTTCCATCAAGAGCTGGGGAGGGATTGGCCCTATGATACAGCAGCAACCTTCATTGATTGAAAGGTGCTAAATCCAACAGTATGTACTGGAAGATGGGTAAACATGGACCCCTCTTTGCAAGAGGGATTTTTTTTTGAGGAGGATTTTCATGGCTAAAAATCACGAATTTTTTACATCAGAATCTGTAACTGAAGGCCATCCCGATAAAATGGCGGATCAGATTTCAGATAGCATTTTGGATGCAATTTTAGCAAAAGATAAAAATGCCCGCGTTGCCTGCGAAACATTAGTAACAACCGGCATGGTTCACGTTGTTGGTGAAATATCTACGACCTGCTATGTTGATATTCCGCATATTGTTCGCGAAACAATCCGCGGCATTGGCTATACACGCGCTAAATACGGATTTGACTGCGATACATGCGGCGTTCTCGTATCCTTGGATGAACAGTCTCCGGATATTGCAATGGGCGTTGATGACGCATTGGAAAAGAAAGAAGGCAACGAAGATAAATTTGATACCATCGGTGCCGGTGACCAGGGCATGATGTTTGGCTATGCAACCAACGAAACAGACGACTACATGCCGCTTCCTATTTCGCTTGCGCATCGTTTGGCACGCCGCTTGGCAAAAGTCCGCAAAGACGGCACGCTTGCATATCTCCGTCCGGACGGCAAAACGCAGGTTACTGTCGAATATGACGACGGCAAACCAGTTCGTATCGATACGATTGTTATTTCCGCACAGCACAGCCCGGAAGTAACACGGGAACAAATCGAAAAAGATTTGCTCGAATATGTTATCAAACCGGAACTGCCGGAAGGTTTGTTCGATGAAAAAACCAAATTATTTATCAACCCGACAGGCCGTTTTGTTATCGGCGGTCCGCAAGGGGACTCCGGCTTAACAGGCCGTAAGATTATCGTTGATACATACGGCGGCATGGCTCGTCATGGCGGCGGTGCATTCTCCGGTAAAGATCCTACTAAGGTAGACCGTTCTGCAGCATATGCAGCCCGCTATGTAGCCAAGAACATCGTCGCTGCTGGTTTGGCTGATAAATGCGAAATTCAGCTGGCCTATGCAATCGGCGTTGCTCATCCTGTTTCCATTCACGTAGAAACATTTGGCACTGGCAAAGTAGATACCGATACGATTGTCGCATTAATCCGCAAACATTTCGACCTTCGTCCGGCTGGCATTATTGAAATGCTCGACTTACAGCGCCCGATTTATAAACAAACAGCTGCATACGGTCACTTTGGCCGCAACGACCTGAACCTTCCTTGGGAACAAACTGATAAAGCAGATGTTCTTCGCAAAGAAGCTGGTTTATAATATTCGCTGGTATCCGATAATTGAATATGATACAATGTACAGGGGCTTGTTTAGCAAGCCCCTGTATTTTTTCCGCATATACAGGAGTCACGCATGATTGCAGAAGTTATCATTAATACGACAGCCAAACGATTGCAGCAAACGTTTACCTATGCCGTTCCTCAAGGCATGGACATCCACGTAGGAAGCCGGGTACTGGTACCTTTTGGCACGCGAAAAGAAGAAGGGATTGTGATTGCTGTCCAAGAAGGGACAGGCAGTCAATTTTCTTTTACAATAAAACCTATTCTAGCTGTTTTATCTACCCAAAACGGCTTTCAGGAAGAAATGATTCAAACTGCGCTTTGGATACATTCGTATTATCTTTGCAGCCTTGCTGACGCACTGCGGCTTTTTATGGTGGAAAAAAAGGGAATTACAGCGGAGGAATATTATCTGCCAACGGCAGCAAATTGTCCGTTGTCAGAAAAAGAGCAGTGCGTCTTCACGTATATCCAAGAGCACGGCAGTGTTTCTAAATCCACACTGCAGCGAAAATTCTCTTCTTCTATACTAGATGCGTTGCTTGCTAAAGGCTGTATCTGCATCGAAAAAAAATGGAAAAACAAAGTAGCTGATAAAAAGGAAAAATGGCTCCAATTTGTTCATGATGATACAGAAGATATACTTGCACACCGCCGTCGGCAAAAGCAATTATTACAGGATATAAAGCAGGTCGGAGAAATGTCCTGCCAAGAAGCTGTAAAAAAAGGCTACAGTACAGCTGTCATTCGCAATCTGAATGCCACTGGTCTGATACGTGTCATAGAAAAAACACGCCGGACATCCAATCTGCTTCAGGCACTGCCGGCGGATACAGCTGTCGTCTTGACGGAAGAACAACAAGCTGCGATTGCAGCAGTTCGCAAAGATACGCAGGGCGACACCTATGTACTGCACGGCGTTACAGGCAGCGGCAAAACGGAAGTATACATGCAGCTGGCTGCCGATGTACTGCAGCAGGGAAAACAGGTTTTTGTCTTAGTACCGGAAATCGCCTTAACAGGTCAAATCGTCCGTCGTTTTATTCGGCGGTTTGGAGCAGATGTCGTTGTCATGCACAGTCAGCTTTCCAAAGGAGAACGGCAGAATAATTGGCTCCGCATGCTTCGCGGAGAAAGCCATATCTGCATTGGAGCCCGTTCTGCCATCTTTACGGCTGCTGAATCAATCGGCCTGATTATTGTCGATGAATCGCATGATGCTTCTTATAAGCAGGAAGAATCGCCAAGATATCATGCGGTAGCAGTCGCACGTAAACGCGCGTCCTACTATCACTGCCCGGTTATCTTAGGCAGCGCCACCCCGGCGATTGCCGATTATTATCGAGCGAAAACGGGAGAGTATCATCTCCTGGAATTAAAAAAACGGGTCAAAAATCATCCCCTGCCGCAGGTAACCGTTGTCGATATGCGGGATGAACTGGCCCGCGGCAATTATCGTGTCGTATCCGATGCACTGCTGGCGCTGCTGGAAAAAACACTGGCAGCCCGGCAGCAGGCAATCATTCTGTTAAACCGCCGCGGTTTTTCTACGTTTGTCATGTGCCGTAAATGCGGCTATGTGGTCAAATGTGATACCTGTGACGTACCGATGGTGTATCATAAGCAAGCATCACAGCTGCGGTGTCATTACTGCGAAGCCGAAAAAACAATTCCTGTTGTTTGTCCGTCCTGCGGCAGCAAATATATCAAATTTTTTGGTACAGGGACAGAAAAAGTAGAAGAACAGCTTCATGAATTACTGCCGTCTGCCCGTATTATCCGCTTGGATCAGGATACGACGAGCCGAAAAAACAGCGGGGACCGTATTATAGAAAGTTTCCGCCGCCACGAATACGATATTTTGCTGGGTACGCAAATGGTCGCTAAAGGACACGATTTTGCCAATGTGCGGACTGTCGGCATTTTATCGGCAGACAGCCTGCTCAATTTGCCAGCGTATTGGGCCGGTGAAAGAACATTTCAGTTGTTGACCCAGGCTGCCGGGCGTGCCGGACGGGGAACGATTCCGGGAGAGGTCATCATGCAGACCTATGCACCGGAGCATTATGTCATTCAATACGCAGAAAAGCAGGATTACCCAGCATTTTATAGCCAGGAAATTGAATTTCGCAAAGCCTTTCTGTATCCTCCGTTTCATCACCTCATCAAGCTGATTATTACCGATGAAGATGAAACACTGCTTTGGCAAAAAGGAAACGATATTGCCAAGGCACTGCAGCACTGGAATAGAACACAGGCAGAGGCTGTTGAAATCACAGACCCGTATGTCGATATCATAAAAAAAATACGCAACAAATATCGAATTATTATTTTAATAAAAGGAAAAGACGTATCTGCTGTCAAACGATTTATCCGTCAAGAGCCGTTATGCTGGCAGACAGGCGTAATTATCGATGTAGATCCGGCTTTTTAATGATATTTTTATCTTTTAGTGGTATAAATATCAAATCTGTTATATAATTAAACGATGAATTGAATCTTACACAGTATACTATATGAGGTGAAAGCATGGCCATTTTAAAAATCATAGAAGCTGGCGCGCCGATTTTGAAAGGAACAGCTAAACCAGTTGACCATATTACAAAACATACCAAAAAATTATTGGATGATATGGCAGAAACAATGTATGCTGCCGAAGGAGTTGGACTGGCAGCACCGCAAATTAACCAATCTTTGAAACTAGTTGTCCTGGATGATGGTAATGGGTTGATTGAATTGATTAACCCGGAAATACTAAGCCATTCTGATGAAACGGAAATGGGCGTAGAAGGATGTCTCAGCGTACCTGGGTATTACGGCAGTGTCAGCCGTTATAAAAAAATAAAGGTCCGTGCTTTAAACCGCCATGGAAAAACCGTTGTCTATGAACCGGAAGGCTTTTTGGCACGTATTTTCCAACACGAAATAGACCACTTGTACGGTACGTTGTTTATTGAAAAAGCAGAAAATTTACGGAGAGTTGACGAATGAAACCATTACGAATGATCTTTATGGGAACGCCGGACTTTTCTGTTCCTTCCCTGCAGCGTTTATATGATGCAGGCTATGATATTGCTGCCGTTTATACACAGCCGGACAAACAACGAGGACGGGGCAAAAAAGTAACCTATTCTGCGGTGAAAGAAAAAGCATTAGCACTGCACTTGCCGGTCAAACAGCCGGACAGCATGCGGGATGAAGCTGTGATTGCCGAACTGGCATCCTATCATCCTGATGTGATTATCGTCATTGCGTACGGTAAAATTCTGCCGAAAGCCGTGCTTGATATTCCAAAGTACGGCTGCTTAAATGTACACGGCTCGCTGCTTCCTAAGTACCGCGGTGCCGCACCTATCCAATATGCGATTAAAAACGGTGAAAAAACAAGCGGCGTTACGATTATGCTGTTGGATGAAGGCATGGATACCGGCGCTGTGTTGAAAAAAGCGGAAATCCCGCTGGATGCAAAAGAAACAACGGGTACCTTATTTGATAAATTATCGGTTTTGGGCGCGGATACCTTATGTGATGTATTGGATCGTATCGAAGAATATGAAAAACATGCCCAGCCCCAAGATGAAAGCCAGGCTACCTATACGGCTAAAATAGAAAAAGATATCGCACATATCGACTGGTCACAAGATGCTGTCGTCATTGAACGTCTTATCCGCACCTTGGATCCGCATCCAGGAGCCTACACCATGCTGGACGGCAAGCGGCTTAAAATTTGGGCAGCTGATTTGGTACCGGGCAGTCAGGCACCGGCCGGGACGATTATCAGCCTTTCCAAAAAGCAATTTACAGTACAAACCGGCAACGGGGCCTTGTGCATCCGTCAAGTACAGCCGGAAAGCCGCAAACGCATGGCTGCTGCCCAATTTTTGCAGGGTGTGACATTAACCGTAGGTGATATGCTTTAAGAGGTGATTTTGCCGTGAAACAAGAACAACGGCTGACCATTCTTTTTATCGTCATGAGCGGGATAGCTGCAGCATTTGTTGCAGCTGTCCTGTTTTTATGCTATCTATTGCTGAAGCCAGGTCTTCTGCTATATGGCATGTCATACAGCGCGGCCGTCCTGCATATGGCTGTATACGGCTGGATTGGCGGAAATATAGTTTTATACGTTGGGACGCTGCTGTACTTGTATACCTCGTGGTTTACAGGAAATACCTGGTATGCTGCCTGCCTGCGTTATATTTCGTTTTTATTTCCCATTGCAAAACGCTTAGGTAATGGGTTAGGACAAGCAAATACGGTTAGTCTTGGCTATATTACCACACTAAACTACATGACACTGCGAAACGGACAGCATTTCATGCCGAAAGATATTTTAATATTGGCGCCGCATTGTCTGCAATGGGATCAGTGTCCGCACAAAATTACGCGGAATATTCGTAACTGCCGTCAATGCGGCCGCTGTCCAGTCGGTACGATTTTGACATTAGCACAAACGCATCATGTTCATTTTGTCGTGGCCACAGGCGGAACGCTGGCCCGGCAGTTGGTGCAGCAGCATCATCCCAAGCTGGTGATTGCCATTGCCTGTGAACGGGATTTAATCAGCGGCATGCATGATATCGCACCGCTGCCTGTCATCGGGCTGTTAAATGAACGGCCCAATGGCCCTTGTTTTAACACGCAAGTCAATATCTCAACGCTACATACCCTTTTAGATACAATGATAGGAGAACCATCATGAACGTACGTGAAATTGCCTTTCATAGTCTGGTGACTATATGCAAGGATGAAGGATACAGCAACATCGTCGTATCACAAACGATACAAAAACACGGCCTCACAGACAGAGACCGACGCTTTTATACGGAACTAGTCTACGGCACATTACGCCATATCAATTACTTAGACTGGATTATTTCTCAAATCAGCAGCCGAAAGCTTGCCAAATTAGACCCGGTTTGTTTGGCTATTATCCGTCTCGGACTGTATCAAATCTTTGGGATGACAAAAGTTCCTGAATCAGCTGCCTGCAACGAATCTGTAAAACTGGCGACTCGTTTTGGCAACAAAGGCATGGCAAAATTCGTCAATGCGATGCTGCGCAACAGTATTCGCCGCCGGCAGGAATTTGTCATTCCTACACTGGAAGAAAATGCGCGGCTGCACCTGACGCTGACCTATCACCAGCAGGAATGGCTTATCAACATGTGGCTTAAAACATATGGGGTAGAGGATACGATTGCGCTTTGCAAATATTTCGACAGTATTCCCCAATTATGTCTGCGAACGAATACAAGCCGTATCAGCCGCGATGCACTGCTGCAAAAATTAGCTGATCAAGGCATACAAGCCAGCAAATCGCTGCATTCGCCAGAAGGCATTTATATATCGGATATTCCTAATATCAACGGCTTATCTATTTTAAAAGAAGGATTAGCCATTATTCAAGATGAACCGTCTCAATTGGTAGCGCACGTCGTTGACCCGCAGCCGCACGAAGTTATTTTGGATGTCTGCGCAGCACCTGGCGGCAAAACGACCCATTTAGCCGCGTTAGGCGGTCCTGCCTGCACGGTATACGGCGGGGATATTTATGAACATAAGCTTCGACTTATCGAAAGCAATGCCAAACGGCTGGGACTGACCAATGTTCGTACTATTCTTCAAAATGCCTGCACTATCGGTAAATCCTACGCTGGAAAAGCGGACAGAGTACTTGTCGATGCGCCTTGTTCCGGTTTAGGTGTTTTGCGGCACAAAATTGATTTGCGCTGGCGCAAGAAACCGAGTGATTTAAAAGTACTGCCGGCACTGCAGCGGCGCATTTTGGAAAGTGCTTCACAATGCGTCAAGCCGGGCGGCATACTCGTTTACAGTACTTGTACCATACATGATGAAGAAAACATTCAGATTGTCAACGAATTTCTAAAACATCATTCAGAATTTACGCTAGAAAATGCAGCCCCTTTCTGTCATGTCAATCATAAAGGGCCTTGTGTCCAATTACTGCCGCAGCATGACAATCTCGACGGCTTTTTCATTGCCCGCATGCGAAGAGGAGAATAAGATGAACGATATTTTTAACATGACTAAAAAAGAACTGCAAACCTTTTTAGTCAAACACGGCATGAAGAAATTCCGTGCCGACCAAATTTTTCATTATATATATAAAGAAAACATTTTTTCTTGGGATGACATGGTACTGCTGCCCAAAGCAGATCGTGCCTCGTTAGCATCTCTTCTTCCTATTTTTTTCCCCACCGTCGTATCTAAATTGGAAGCTCCGGACGGACAGACAGTCAAATTATTATTGAAACTCCATGACGGCAATACGGTAGAAACGGTATTGATGAAGCATGACTACGGCAATTCTATCTGCTTGTCTTCCCAAGTAGGCTGTGCTGTCAACTGCGCGTTTTGCGCATCGGCTAAAAATGGTTTTGTCCGCAATGTATCTGCCGGTGAAATGGTCACGCAGCTTTTGGCATTTAAAAAATACGTAGCACCGGAACTGCATTCCATCGTCCTCATGGGGACAGGAGAACCGCTGCTCAACTATGCCAACGTCATCCGTTTTCTGCATATGATTCACGAAAAAGATACATTTTATCTAGGATACCGCAATGTTACCGTATCGACATCGGGCATTGTTCCTAAAATGTATGATTTGGCAGAAGAAGGTCTGCCGATTACATTGGCAATTTCCCTGCATGCACCAACAGACGGTATGCGGCGCCGCATTATGCCGATTACCAACAAGTATCCCATTGCGGACATTATAAAAGCCGCAGATAACTATTTTGAAAAAACAGGCCGCAAAATTACGTATGAATATATTCTGATTAAAAATTTAAACTGTAATATTTCCTGCGCCCGCCAATTAGTACAGCTTTTGGGTGGTAAAAATATTTTAATCAATGCCATTCCGATTAACGATAACTATGATGTCGGCTTATACAGGCCTTCTGCAGCTGAAATGAAAACCTTTACGGCGTATTTGCAGAAAAACGGCATCAACGTTACATTACGGCGTGAAATGGGCAGCAATATACAGGCTGCCTGCGGCCAACTTCGCATCAAACGCGAAAAAATTTGACATGTGCTGGGGAATATGATATGAATTATGTATACCCAATAATAAAACACCGTGAGAGGACGTGAGAATTTGGGCACATACGGTGAATCAAAGATTGGTTTGGTGCGCAAAGTAAACGAAGATTCTTTTTATATCAGCCAGGAGCAAAATGTCTTAGCCGTAGCAGACGGCATGGGCGGTTATGTAGGCGGAGAAATAGCAAGCAGGACAGCCGTAGAGGCCATTGCCTACTATTTCAAAAATTTCACCTACGCAGCACCAGTACAATTAGAAAAAGCAATTCAATATGCCAATTCCTGTATTCTCAGTAAAACGACGATTGATCCGTCACTGCAGGGAATGGGAACGACGATTTCTATTGTCACATTAGCCCGGCATTATGCATTTTGGGGACACGTAGGGGACAGCCGTATTTATTTATACCGCGACGGCGAATTTAAGCAAATATCAACAGACCATACGATCGTGCAAGTACTCCTGGATAAAGGAAAAATCACTGCTGATGAAGTCAAAAATCATCCGCAGCGTCATGTCCTGACACGAGCTGTCGGCGTAGATGAAAATCTGCTCGTAGACAGCGGGGCATTTCCCGTACTGCCTCGTGATAGAATTTTGATTTGTTCTGACGGCCTGACGTCATTTATTGATGCAGACGCATTAGCAGCAGCCATTGGCGACTACGGCCGCAATGAGCGTGACATCATCAACGGACTGTTTGAAACGGTGTATGAAAATGGTGCCAAAGATAATATTACTGCCATCTTAACAACCATATAATCAAGATTACGACTATGAAAGTGGTGGAAAATCTAAAAATGATTGGTCATATCTTAGATAATAGATATAAGATATTAGAAAAAGTCGGCGTAGGCGGCATGGCCATTGTGTATAAAGCGCAAGACATCCTGCTGGATCGCATTGTAGCTGTAAAAGTCCTGCATTCCAAATATGGCAACGACCATGATTTCGTTGTCCGTTTTCGCCAGGAAGCGCAGGCTGCTGCCAAGTTGTCGCATCCTAATATCGTCAATATATATGACGTCGGTTACGACGAAAATGTGCATTATATCGTCATGGAATATGTGCGCGGCGAAACGCTGAAAGAATATATAGAAAAACATGGACATCTCCCTATCAACACTTCGATTCAAATTACGTTTGATATCGGAGAAGCGTTGGAGAATGCCCATAAAAACGGAATCGTGCATTGCGATATTAAACCGCATAATATATTGGTTACCGAAACAGGGCGGATTAAAGTTGCCGATTTCGGGATTGCCAGGGCTATTAATTCCAGCGTAGGCAATAAAGATGACCATGCCGTGCTGGGCTCTGTTCATTATTTTTCGCCGGAACAAGCCAGCGGCGGCCCTGTCGATGAACGAACTGATATTTATTCGCTGGGTGTCGTCATGTATGAAATGATGACCGGCGTCGTTCCCTTTGAAGGGGATACGGCGATCAGCGTAGCACTGCAGCACGTACAGGATGATATTCCGCTGCCTACCAAATACAATCGCCGCATTCCCAGGCTGGTAGAGCAGTGCATTCTTAAAGCCATGGCTAAAAATCCAGACGATCGGTTCCAGTCCATCGGTGAAATGATGTCGGAACTGCGCCTTTCCCAAGGATTCGTAAATACCAATAAAGGGGCCATGCCAATTATCAAAAATAATTTTGCGACTCAAAAGCTGCCGCCGTTAAAAATGGATGAAGAAAAGAAGAAAAAAAATCTTTTCTCACGGTTTATGGATTGGACCAGCAGTCATTCGCAAAAAACAATTATTATTGGTATGCTGGGTATTTTCCTTTTTGCGTTTATGTGGGCCTTTTTCTCCTTTGGCAACTTCTGGAGCACAGAAAATATCACTGTTCCGGATGTAAAAGGAAAACAGGTAGAAATTGCCAAAGAAATTCTTTCCAAAAAACATTTGGATGTTTCCGTTAAAGAAGTCGAAAGTTCCGAAGTGCCAGTCGGAGAAGTCATTTCGCAGACGCCTTCCGGCGGGGCTGTCGTAAAAGAAAATCGGACGATCTATTTGACAGTCAGCAAGGGAAACAAAGGCGCTGAAGTGCTCATACCGGACTTACGGGATTTGACATTAGATGAAGCGAAAAAGAAATTAAAAGAAATCGGCTTAAAGATAGGCTCTGTACATTACACCGAAAGCGATACGTATGCCGATGGAAAAATTGTCAGCCAAAATCCGTCTTCGCCGCAGAAAGTAGCAAAAGGAACGGCGATAGATGTCGTAGTCTGCCGCAAAGGTGACAGCAGTAAAAACAAATCTACGACCAAAACGGACGCCAATGTTCCGAATACCAGCGGCATGCCGTTGGATGCAGCCGTACAGGCTTTGGAAAATGCAGGCTATTCCGTAGGCAATGTAGCCAATCTGGATTCCTCTAAAGATAGTGGACAAGCCAAAGTCACCGGACAAAGCGTTCGTGATGATAAAACGGTCGATTTGACAGTCGAATACCCGGCAACCGATACATCCTCTGATACATCCTCTGATACATCCAGTTCCAGCACGGCAGACAGCAACGCCAACAATCAGGAACCAGCCGGAACGCCTCATTATGGGGCCGTCAATATTAGTGTCCCCAGCGGCGCATCCAGCCAGCATGTACAAATTGTCGTCAATGATGACAATGGCTCCCGCGTCGTATATGACAAAAATCAATCCGGCGGTGACAGTATCACCAAAAACGTAAGCGGTACCGGCCGGACGCGGGTCAAAGTATACATCAATAATTCCTTAGTTCAAGATCAGTACATTTAACATACTAGGAGACATATGACAATCGGTCGAGTTATAAAAAATTACAATGGATATTACTATGTAGACACAGGGACAGACGAGCTTGTAGAATGCCGGCGGCGAGGTAAAATAAAAACAAAAATCCTCGTCGGCGACGAGCTCGAAATCACAGAGCTGGGCAATGCCAAAGGAGTTATCGAAAAGGTATTGCCGCGGCACACATATCTCCGCAGGCCAGCTATTGCCAATATTGATCAAATGTTTGTCATCATGGCCGCGCAGTCGCCAGATCCCAATCAATTTTTGATTGACAAGGTGTTGATGACGTGTGAATACGGCGGCATTCATCCCAAACTCTGCTTCAATAAGTGCGATTTAGATGCATCTGCCGCCAAACTGTACCGTGATTTTTATACGCAGTGCGGCTATGAAGTATATCTTGTTTCGGCAAAAGAAGAAGAGGGGCTGGAAACAATCAAGGCATTGCTGCCTCACAAAATGACTGCATTTGCCGGCCCTTCCGGCGTAGGTAAATCCAGCCTGTTGTCCAAAATTTTGAATAGGACTGATTTATCGATCGGCGCCGTCAGTGAAAAAATCAAGCGGGGGCGTCATACGACACGCCATTCGGAAATCATGAAACTGGATGAAGATACGTATGTCGTTGACACCCCTGGCTTTAGTGCGCTGGAATTTGAGCATTTGGATGCGAAAGAAATTTTTTCGCTTTTCCCTGACATGACACCTTACGGCGGACATTGCCGTTTTACTTCCTGCCTTCATCTTTCTGAACCGGACTGTTCTGTCAAAAAAGCAGTCCAGGAAGGCTTGATACAGAAAGAACGGTATGAAACGTACTGCAAAATTTTAGCATCTATTACAGAAAGGAAACGATAGTTATGTCTATTATGGTTTGTCCCTCCATTTTATCGGCTGATTTTTCCCGCCTTGCCGAAGAAATCCAGGATGTCGAAGCAAAAGGTGCGGACTGCATTCATTTAGATTTGATGGATGGGCATTTTGTTCCTAATCTTACCTTCGGAGTTCCCATCGTGGCAGCGCTGCGGTCTTGCACCAAACTGCCGTTTGATGCGCATTTGATGGTAGAGCATCCGGAAACGTACATTGATGGTTTGGCAAAGGCTGGCGTACAGTACGTAACGGTTCACCAAGAAGCATGCATCCATTTGGATCGCGTGCTGCAGCAAATCCGTGAAGCCGGCATGAAATGCGGCGTCGCCTTAAACCCAGCTACACCGGTCAGCACCTTGTCCTGTGTGGCATCTCAGCTCGATATGATTCTTATTATGAGCGTCAATCCCGGGTTTGGCGGCCAAAAGTTTATTCCGTATGCGTTGACGAAAATTCGTCAAGCCAATGAACTATTAGCTGCTGCAGGCAATACGCAGGCAGTCATTGAAGTAGATGGCGGTGTCAATGCGAAAACAGTGCAGGCTGTCAAAGATGCCGGTGCTTCCTTCTTAGTTGCCGGCAGTGCTGTTTTTGGTGCTGCTGACAGAAAAGCTGCCATTGCATCGTTACATTAAGGATTCAGATTATTACTGTTATATAATACCGAAGCATATGTATGTTTCGGTATTTTTATATGTCATACCATATTTCACAGTTAGTGTAAAATAATTGTGGGAAATCTTTAATGCATTGAAGAAAACATAAAAAG